>NZ_JAMPRR010000002.1:0-208298 GCF_028483405.1 Providencia sp. PROV076
CGTGCAACTTCTGCTGCTTGGCGTTCACGTTCCGCTTGTTCTTCCGCTAAACGCGCGGCTTCTGCTGCTTGGCGTTCACGTTCCGCTTGTTCTTCTGCCGCTTGGATTGCAGCTAACTCAGCTTGACGACGTTGTTCTTCAGCTTCTTCTGCTGCTTGGATCGCAGCTAACTCAACTTGACGCTGACGTGCCATTTCTGCTTCAGCAATACGTATTGCTTCAGCTTCTTGGCGTTCACGCTCCGCTTTTTCTTCCGCTAATATTTTCTCTTGGGCTTCCTGATGCGCTTGTTCCGCTTGCTCTTGGGCCGCTTGGAGTTCTGCTAATTTAGCTTCTCGCTCACGTTCTGCTTGTTCGGTTGCCGCATCAATCGCAGCTTGCTGCGCTTCATACTGGCGCTCAGCTTCATCTTCAGCGGCTTTAATAGCGGCCTGCTCTGCTTGATGTTGACGTTCCGCTTCGGCTGTTGCGGCATCTACCGCAGTTTCATGGGTTGATTGGTTTTCAACGTCCTTGACTACATCATTATCATGCTGTTGAGCTTCTTGTTGCTGGGTTTCTTCTTCATTTTTACGCCCAAACCCCAACCATGAGAAAAAACCTTTTTTCTTGTCTTTAGCCATTTGCCACTACACTCCTCGCGGTAAAAATATGGCACTCGATAATCAAATCGCAATAAAATTATATGCAGTCTACCATTTCATCGCTCAGCAACACATATCTGAAAGAAAAATCCTGCCAATTTAATCTGAATTTCAGTGTTAAAACGGTGAAAATAAAGTTCTATAATTGAAAAATGACCAATCAGAGATAACAACACTGCAACTTATCGCCTGACAGGTATACAATAGTAACAATCAAATTTAAGTACATAAACCCGTTAAGCAACAATAAACATTATGGCAAAAAAACCACAATCCCCCTCTTTAGGGCAAATTCGTATTATCGGTGGAAAATGGCGCGGAAGAAAGCTGCCAGTTCGTGATAGTGAGGGCTTACGTCCAACTACAGACAGAATAAAAGAAACGTTATTTAACTGGTTAATGCCAATTATTCGAGATGCTCGTTGCTTAGATTGCTTCGCAGGAAGTGGCTCACTCGGCTTTGAAGCACTTTCTCGTTTTGCAGAAACGGTCACCTTTATTGAGCTCGATAAACAAAACGCACAACTGTTAACTGAAAACAAAGCTCGCTTACAAGCAGATAACGCAACTGTAGTGAATCACAATAGCCTAACTTTTTTAAGTCAAGCAGGTACACCTTTTGATGTCGTTTTCATTGACCCACCATTTCGCAAAGGGCTGCTCAATGAAACTATTCAATTGTTAGAAAAAAACCAATGGTTAGCTGAAGAAAGCTGGATATACGTTGAGTCAGAAGCGGAGTCACCACTTACTGACATTCCAGCTAATTGGCAACTTCATCGCGAAAAAATAGCGGGGCAAGTCGCATATCGCCTTTTTATTCGAACTTCACTTTAGGGACAAAAACATGTTTATCAATATTGGACGCCTACTCATGATTTGCGTTTGGAGTTTTATGGTCTTTAACCTCGTCCATCCATTCCCTAAACCATTGAAATACTTTATGGATATTGCAATGGTTTTTATGGTTTTCATGCACGCATTACAAACTATTTTCCTAAAAGCAACGCTACCAAAAGGGGAAAAAATATCGGGTTTAGTTCAACTGCGCATTTTCTTTTTTGGTGTATTCGAAATGCTAGCGATGCAGAAAAAAAATAAAGCTGATTTAGAAAAAGCGAAGAAAAAACAATTAGGCGAGTAACCTATTCTACGCTGGCTCAAAACGAATAAAGCGGGTACCTTGCATAATGAGCTTACCTTCATGGCCAAGCTCAACGCCTTGATACTGTTCTTCAGTTACAATAGTTTTAATAATTTCGCCACTTGATAGCGTCTTAAAGTGAATCTCATAGCGAAAAGTTTCAGGGGAAACAACATCCCGCTCTCGAGAGCGCATATTTGGGTATGGATAGTCTTTTTTGCTATCAACCTTGACTAAGTAACTCACAGGCAAGGCGTTATCGTTGATTTCATTTTGCTTGCGTTGATCAAAAAAACGCTTGGTTGCTAGGACAGCAATGATCGCTAAAACAATGATCAATAATATGGGCTTATTCATAATGTATGCTTTTCACTTAAAAAGTCAGTCGCTATAGTTTATCTTATTTAACTAAGTTGGACACGCTTCTATACTCTACATAGCTTGAAGTAAACGAGTATAAGTTGCCGGATCACTGTCGTGTCATTCATTGAACATATAAGGATGTGTATATGATTAGTTGGCCATTCCTCGCAGTACTCTTTTCTGGTTGGTTATATGTCGATGCCGCCTATCGAGGACCCGGGTGGCAACGGTGGTTATTTCGCCCGATCACACTGCTACTTTTATTACTTTGGGGCTGGAGTTCCGACGATCTTAACCTGCAAAATTACCTCATTCTTGCGGGCCTGCTAGTCTCGCTCGTCGCGGATCTGTCTCGTATGCTTTCAAGTGAGCACTTACTAGCTTCCGTTGCGTTGATGTTCTTGAGTTACTTGATTTATACCATTAGCTTCGGAATGCAACTCAATTTCGGGCTCTATCTACCTTGGCTAGCCGCCCCTCTGATTGTCGCTGCCATTACTTTAGTATTTATCTGGGGCAAACTTGAAAATCTTCAAGCCATTGTTTTTGCATCATTAATAATGTGTATGATTATGGCATGGGTTGCTGGTGACCAATATTTTGGTCTCGGTCGTGAATACAATTTTTCAATCATGGTTGGTGCATCACTGCTCTTTCTTTCTAACTGTGTTTGGCTAATTGCTCGATTCCGTATCCCATTTAAAGCTTCAAAAGCCGTTGTTGCTGCTCTCTATTTCCTTGGGCAGTTCTTTATTGTCCGAGCAATTTATTTATAACCCCTTTTTAGTAAACACCATGCCAATTGATAAAAAGTGCTATTTGAGAATTTTATCAGTTGGCAGCCCCTCTTTTAGTTTGACTCTGGAGTAGACTCCAGAGTGTAGACTTATCTGCAATGAATAATGAAACGAATTATTGTTAGATAAGGGGGCGCTTATGCACTCACACTCTCATAAAGAAAATCATACACATACCAGTTCTTGCTGCTCGAATAGCGGTACCTGTTCTTCTGTAATAACAGAGAACAGCAAAGAAGTGAGTAATGGCTCACATACTCACGAACATGGCTATACAAAGCAACACTCTGATGACGATGAAGAATCTCACCAGCATCAAGGATGCCATTCATCCCATGAGCATGATACCGACGATACGCACCATAACCATAGCCATGCAGGCCATGACCACCAACACGGTGATAGTTGTGGGTTAAGCGCGAATATCATCAATGAAGTTGAGCCAACCCAAGCCGCAGGGCAACGATTCAGTTGGGTTATTCGCGGTATGGATTGCCCTAGTTGTGCCAATAAAATTGAAACCGCAGTCGGCCAAATTAGTGAAGTTAAACAAGCTAAGGTATTGTTCGCTACTGAAAAATTAGTGGTTGATGCCAATACGGATATTAGCGCGGCGGTTCGTTCCACGGTTGAAGCTGCTGGCTATGAATTGCTCGAAGTGACTGGTAATAGTGCGGCGGCTATTGCGCCACCACAAAGCTTACTCAGTGAAGCTAAGCCCGTCATTATATTAGCGATTTTAATGGCAATTAGCTGGGGTATTGAATCATTCAGCCCAAAAATTGGTAACATCGCCTTTATTTTGACAACCCTGTTTGGTTTATACCCTATTGCTCGTAAATCGTTGCGCCTAATTCGTACTGGCTCACCCTTTGCTATCGAAACTTTGATGACCGTTGCCGCGGTAGGTGCAATCTTTATTCAAGCCACAGAAGAAGCCGCAATGGTTATCTTACTGTTTATGTTAGGCGAAATGTTGGAGTCTTATTCTGCCGGAAGAGCCCGACGAGGGGTTAGCGCCTTAATGGCACTGGTTCCAGAAGATGCTGTTTTGATCAAGGATGGACAAAAAACCACCATACCTGTGGCACAATTACGCCCTGGTGACATTATTGAAATCGCACCGGGTGGTCGTTTACCTACCGATGCCGTATTAGTCTCAGGTTTTGCCAGCTTTGATGAGAGTGCGCTAACAGGTGAATCTGTTCCCATCGAACGCAATGCGGGCGAAAAAGTTGCTGCTGGCTGTTTATCCGTTGATAGAGCCGTGCAGATGAAAGTGGTGTCAGAGCAAGGCCAAAATGCCATCGACCGTATTTTACAGCTAATTGAAGAAGCTGAAGAACGCCGCGCTCCAATAGAACGCTTTATTGACCGCTTTAGTCGCATATACACACCAATCATTATGCTTATTTCTGCATTGGTGATTATTATTCCACCAATTTTCTTTGATGCATCATGGGAAACATGGATTTACCGCGGTTTAACACTGCTATTAATCGGTTGTCCTTGTGCCTTAGTAATTTCGACCCCTGCCGCAATCACCTCTGCACTCGCAACGGCGACACGGCGCGGGGCATTAATTAAAGGCGGCGCAGCACTTGAACAACTGGGTACTATCACAACAATTGCTTTAGATAAAACAGGCACACTAACGGAAGGTAAACCGCATGTCACTGACCTTGTCCCTGAAGAAGGCATGACAGAAAGTGAATTAGTACGGATAACCGCTTCCGTTGAGGTGGGCTCCCATCACCCACTGGCTAAGGCGGTAGTGAATAAAGCCGAAGCATTATCGTTGGTAGTAACCGAAGCTCAAGACCGAAAAGCACTGGCAGGGAAAGGTGTTGAAGGTGTTTTGAACGATAAACATATACTGGTTAGTGCACCAAACCGCCTTGATACCCCGCTAAATAGCGAATGGCAAGGTAAAGTTGAGGCACTTGAGGCCGAAGGGAAAACGGTTGTTGTCACACTAGAAGATAACCGTGTAATTGGTTTAACCGCGCTACAAGATACACTGCGCAATGATGCAAATGACGCAATGAGTTTGCTTAAAGCGCTTAACGTTAATGCGGTGATGCTAACGGGTGATAATCCTCGTGCTGCGAGTGCCATTGCAGGGCAACTAGGCATGGAGTTCCGTGCTGGCTTGTTACCTGAAGATAAAGTTACCGCAGTAATGGAACTTAATCGTAACCACAGCACCATGATGGTTGGAGATGGTATTAATGATGCGCCTGCGATGAAAGCCTCCAGTATCGGGGTAGCCATGGGAAGTGGTACGGACGTTGCGTTAGAAACCGCCGATGCCGCATTAACTCATAACCGTTTAACGGGGCTAGCTGAAATCATCGCGCTTTCTCGTGCAACGCGAAAAATCATTCGTGAAAATATCGCGATTGCCTTGGGGTTAAAAGCCGTATTCCTTGTCACAAGTTTATTAGGTATTACAGGCCTTTGGGTCGCTGTATTGGCTGATTCAGGCGCAACAGCACTCGTCACAGCGAACGCAGTGCGTCTATTACGCGTTAAATTACCCCAAGTGAAAAAATAGCTTTAATTAACAGAGTTTCAATCAACCAATTTAAACGCCGCGTTAAGTGGCGTTTTTCATTTACAACATTTCCAATAAATACCTGTATTACAATATGTTAAATGCAAATTCAATTAAAGAATTAGGACTAACTTTTTCTCCATAAACCTCAGTTTTCGCTAGAATACGTTTTATCAATAGATTATTTTGGTATAACGTTTAGTGGGTACTGAGTATGGTAAAAAATCACAGTTCAACACCGCATGATGCTGCATTTAAAGGGTTTATGTCTAAAATTGATAATGCACGTGATTTTTTTGATATTCACTTACCTAATCATATTAAGCAATTATGTGATTTCAAAACATTAGCGATAACAAATTCATCTTTCATTGATAATCAGCTACGTACTCGTCTTTCAGATGTTCTCTACACTGTCGAGACACAGCAAGGTGAAGGATATATTTATATGTTAGTTGAACATCAATCAACACCCGATAAACTAATGGGTTGGAGGATGATGCATTATGCGTTCCTTGCCATGAATCAGCACTTACAACAAGGTCATCGTGATTTACCACTAGTTGTCCCAGTTTTATTTTATCATGGGAAAATAACCCCTTACCCATATGCTAAGCCGTGGACACACTGTTTTCAGTGGCCTGAAATTGCGTCAAACTTATACAGTCAGCCATTTCCTCTCGTCGATATTACTGTTATTGATGATAATGAGCTCGTAAACCATCGCAAAGTTGCCGTCATGGAACTTGCTATGAAACATAGAGACCTAAGAGATAACATAGAAAAAATTACGCAATTACTAGCTGAAGCGATGAATCGAAACTATCATCATAGTGATGACATAATTACTATTTTCAATTACTTATTTATTACTATGGATTCACCGCATTTTGAAACAGTGGTCAATCAACTTATATACCAACTAGAAAATAACCAAGAGGATATCATGAACATCGCACAACGATTAAAAAACCAAGGATTACAAGAAGGAATTGATATCGGTGTAAGTAGGGGCATTGATATCGGTGTAAATAGAGGCATTGATATCGGAGAAAACAAAAAACAACATGAAATTGCTCTTAAAGGTTTACAACTTGGTACAAGTATTGAACTTATCTGTCAACTTACAGGGCTGAGCTATCAGGAAGTATTAAACCTACGTTAATCCCTACTTCTTGGCAGGAATTAACGTACAAAATGAAATTAGCTAATAACTATTAGCTCGACTTTTTACGCAGCAAATAACGATACGGGGTATTATCAACCTCTACGGCTAATAAATCATGCTCCATAAAACGGCAAAAGCCCGGAATGTCGCGTGTGGTTGCTGGGTCATCCGCAATAATTAACAACGTTTCCCCATCTGCCATATTACGAACCGTTTTACGCACTAACATCACAGGCTCAGGGCAACGCAACCCAAGTGTGTCAAGGGTCTTAGTAGCATTATCAAAAGAATCAGACATAAATAAACACTTCTAAAGAGAGATCAATAATCGAATTATATAATAAAACGTGTCTTGATGAATGAACTGTTTTGCTTTCGTTGCGCAACGAGCGTATGATGCGCAGTTCCCAACTGTTGGGATGAATTTCATGGGTTCCCTCACCCCATTGTCACTAAAAAGGTACAATATGTTTAATTTTACTGCGCAGCAAAAAGCCACTGCGTTAATTTGGCTTTCGTTATTTCATATTTTAATTATTACTTCTAGTAACTACCTAGTGCAATTACCGATTAATATTTTCGGTTTCCATACCACTTGGGGCGCATTTACTTTTCCATTTATTTTCTTAGCGACTGACTTAACCGTCCGTATTTATGGCGCACCACTTGCACGCAGAATTATCACTGCGGTTATGCTGCCGGCATTACTGATATCCTATGTTATTTCAGCGTTATTTTTCCAAGGTGAATGGCAAGGCTTTACTGCATTGTCTGAATTTAACTTATTTGTCGCACGTATCGCAGCCGCTAGCTTTATGGCTTATGTCCTGGGTCAAATATTAGATGTCAGTGTTTTCAATCGATTACGTCAAAATGCACGTTGGTATGTGGCTCCTGCTTGTGCCATGTTCTTTGGTAACTTAATTGATACTATCGCGTTCTTCTTTATCGCATTTTTCCGTAGTAGCGACCCATTTATGGCCGCAAACTGGGTAGAAATTGCTTTAGTTGACTATGTCTTTAAGCTACTTATTTGTATGCTGTTTTTCTTACCTGCTTATGGTGTGCTTTTGAATTTTATCTTGAAATATTTCTTTGCAAACTCAGATAAAAAGCAGTTAGTCAATCAACACTAAAAACAAAAAAAGGAGATAGCTAAATGCTATCTCCAAATAAGATTAACTGAGCTAAAACAACAAATAACAACCCTACAATTCGATAAGTAATAGATCACAAAGCTTTTGCTAAAAGTGAGATGGGATGCTCACACTTCTTACTCGTCGACATCTCAATCTGCCACTTACACGTTTCACAGTCAGTGATCACCATATCAGCACCACTTTCTTCAATTTGGCGAAATAACCCGGCACCAATACCTTGAGAAACCTCATAGTTTTCTTTTTTGAAACCATAGGTTCCTGCGATACCACAGCACTGTGAGTCTAACACTATCAGCTCAACACCGGGTACACGCTTAATTAACTCTAATGTGTAGGAGGTCCAACCCATTTTTTCCATATGGCATGGTGTATGATAAGCCACTTTTAAAGGCGTATGTTTCAGTTTAAGTTCACGCCCTTCTTCCAGTAAACGATAAATATAACGTGTTGCGAGCTCGATGTTATCCCTCATTGCAGAAGTATCAACATCAAGGACATGTGTATATTCATCACGGATAGTAAACGTACACGTTGATGAAGTTGCAACAACAGGTACATGTTTTTCAAGGATAGTTTCTTGTAATGACTCTAAATTCACATTGGCTTGGCGTTTTGCCTGTTTCATAAAGCCATTCGCAATTAACGCCACACCACAACATTTTTCACGTTTAAGTAATTGAACGCCAATGTTCATCCCATTGAAGACTTTAATTAAGTCTTTACCTAATTGAGGGTGGTTATAATTCACATAGCAACCATGGAAAAACGCAACTTGCTCTTCAAATTTAGCTTGTTCAGCGGCTTGTTTTGCATACCAACGACGGAAAGTCCCAAATGAATATTTTGGTAATTCACGGCGATGGTCTATTTTCAGTGCTTTATCAAGGATTTGACGTACAGGTTTTAACCCTGTAATCGTATTTACAACTGGTGCAAATGGCGTAGATAGCGACCCCATTAAATCGGTATGACTGAGAATTGCATCACGAATTTTCGGTTTTTGCTGGCTGTAAGTATTACGCGCACGGGCAATAATATCGCCAATTTTCACATCCGATGGGCAAGCCACTTCACAGCGCTTGCAGTTTGTACAATATTTAAGTGCCTCGTCATATAACATTGGGTCTTTTAAGCGCAAACGCTCACCATCGGGCCCGGCTTGCTTAGGGCCAGGATACAATGGATTAACCTTTGCTACAGGGCAATAAGTGGTACACACCGTGCATTTAATACAGCTTTCAAAGCTTGCATCTTGAATACTCATTGTGCCACCTCCACCTGCATGGTTTTACTCTTAATCAGTTCATTAATGATTTCATTAGCGGCATATAATGCGCTAATTATTGATACACCCGCCCCACAACCTTGGGTGAGAGGGTCAAAACCGCCTAATACAGCGCCAGCGACATAAAGGTTTGAAATAGCGTTCCCCTCTTTTTGTGCGCGCAGCTTTTCATCAGTTTTCACGCCAAAAGCCATATAAGGTTGGGAAGCAAAAAACTCTTTGTTAGTCCATTTTGCACGTTCTGAAATTTCACACAGGTCCAATTGCATCAATGGCTCATACACACGGTCAAACTCTGCCACCAATCCATTATTGAAAAAACTCCCCGTTGCCAAAACAAAATGCTTAGCTTTTAAAGAGATGTCACCATGATTACGAGTCTGGACAGATTCAATTCGGCCATCCACACAGTTTACCGCAGTGACTTTATCACCTGGCATCACTATGCCACCTTGGCGCCGAAACTGACGCAATAACATTTCGTGTAAACGGATCCCCAATAAAGAAGGTGGAAGAGTCGGCAATAAAAATATAGGCTTACCTAAGTTCCTTTGTAATTCCTGTAAAGGTTCATCACTGTCGAGTCCGATACACGCTGGCATGAAAATCGCTTCTGCATCTGCGACCAACGGGGAAATTTCAGCTACCATTTGAGCCATGTTTTCTGGACGGTCTAACCAGCGAGCAACATTAACGGCTCTAAACTCGCTCGGGTTTTCTCTTAACCGGTCTAATAATGGTAAATGCACATAGTGCGCTGTTGCTTGTAGCCCTTCACGTTGTAGCTCATCCGCAACCATTTGGGGTTGAAAATCCAAGAAACCTTCGATACCAACCACCGCAATATTGTTAGCATCCATTTTATTGTGTAAGCCAACCGTTGGAACAAATTTAGGACTAAGCCAAGTCATGCGCTTATGGCCTAGAGGTGTAATGCGATAATGGTTTTCTTCACAAGAGCCTTTTAAATGGACTCCCGCTTGCTGCAATATCGACTGCGCCATATGCGCTAATTCAGTAACCTGCGTTTTTCCGATTAAACTATAAGGGTGAGCTGGCGACTGTTCCTTTAACGCATCAAGCATTTCTAATGGTTTTTCAGCCACTTCCCCATTAGGCAAATGGGTTAATAAATCTAAGGAGCCTGATGAAAAATGCAATGCATTTTGCCCTGCGCTAACAATTGCACAAGATAGGCCAGACTGGGTTAAACGTATACCACTCATTAATCCAGCCAAACCGCCGCCCATTACCACTACATCATATTTCATTATCTGCCTCCTTCTGTGCATCCTTGCCTAGTGTCGCTTCATTCATGCCACATAACCCGTGATATACCCAGCTAGTAAATTCACTTTCACGCAGCGCATCCCCCCAAGCTATTGGACGTACACCTTTCCAGCGCTCATTCAGGAAGTGACTTAATTGCTGCTCTGTTTCATGGGGCGTTGTAACATTAAAACGATTGAGTAAGCCAGCTGCGCGGCATGCACATAGCTCACCTTGGCAAGTTCCCATACCCACACGAGTACGGCGCCTTAAATCAAGCAGATTATTGACCGTCAATGAATTCACGGCATAACGCACCTCACCCGCAGTAACGGCTTCACACTCACAAACTAAACTTTTATCGAGCCTATCCGTACTGAGAATTGCAGAAGCTCTGTCACCATGGCGATAAACCGCAGAGCCACGAATAGGGGCTGGGATAGAAACAACATTACGTAAGGCTTCTTCTGCGCTGTGCTGCGACCCCGGTAATGGGGCTTCTGCTGTTGTACATTTGGCGCTGTGACCAAGTTTTTCGCAAACTTTATCTGTCGCCCATTCCGCCATCAGGCGATAAGTCATCAACTTACCCCCTGTAATGGTGATAAAACCTTCTAAGCCATCGCGTTTAGCATGGTCTAACAACACAATACCGCGGCTTACGTTACGCCCTGATGGGTCATCATCACTAGCAACTAATGGTCGAACGCCTGCATATGCACGTAAAATGCGCGTTGTCGCAAGTGCAGGAGACAACATCGAACCTTCGCGAATCAGAATATCCACCTCTTCAGGGGTGACATACATATTATCAATTTGGTCATATTCAATATGAGTCGACGTGGTCCCAATCAGGGAAATCGTATCGCCGGGAACCAAAATATCGGCATCTGCAGGTTTACGGCAGCGGTTTATCACCATGTTGTTCAAACGGTGACCTAAAATTAATAGTGCCCCTTTCGCAGGGAACATTTTAATTTTTAATTCGCCATATTCTGCAATTTTTTGTCCCCAGATCCCGCCCGCATTGACGACAATTTCTGCGTAAATATCATATTGTTTCTTAGCATGATGATCATATACCGTCACACCGCGTACCGTATCACCATCACGAATTAAGCCAATAACTTCATGATAAGTTAACACTTTTGCGCCATGCTCTCTGGCATCTAACATATTTGCCGCAGTTAAACGGAATGGGTCAACCGTACCATCAGGAACGCGAACCGCACCGATTAAATGCGGGTTAACAGAAGGTTCAAGACGAATAGCCTCTTTAGGGTCAATCGCAGTCGCATCAATACCTGCCGCTTGGCAGGCCGTAATGAATTGCTGCTGATATTCTAAGCTGTCTTCAGGAAGAGTAATAAACAAACCGTCCGTTCGTTCAATACAATGATGTGCGATACGCTTTAAAATTTTGTTCTCTTCGATACATTCTCTGGCAGATTCACCATCTGTGACGGCATAACGCGCGCCACTATGCAGTAATCCATGGTTACGTCCTGTCGCGCCAGTCGCAATATCATGTCTTTCGAGTAAAACGGTTCTTAGGCCTCGGCGAGCGCAGTCACGAGCGACTCCTGCACCTGTTGCGCCACCACCGATAATGATGACATCCGTTTCAGTCACAGATGAGCCATTCATGTCGCATTCCTCACATTAATAAACGTTTCTATAATAAATAAGTATAGGTTCTATTTTTATAATCTATTATTAAATATAGCCCAGAAACGCGATCAATGTTTGATAAGGAACAAAAACGAAAGTAATTGCGACATTTTTAGCACCTCAAAGAACAAAATCGTGATGAAAATCACAAAATAATTAACATTTCCAGTTCCATTCTATTCACAAATGTCATTTACTATGCAACTTCATAAACAAAATCAATAATTGTGCGTTGGATTACAGATAAATTGTTTTTTAACGACTACAATTTAGAGCAATTAAGAAAATAAAGACTCTTAAATTACTCGAATACTTTCGTTTTTGTTACTTCACCAATAATAAACACTCAATCTCTCTGAAACAGAGAATGGAAGTGTAAATAAAAATTAGCATGCCATCGGAGGCGTATATGTTAAGCATTTTTAAACCAGCACCTCATATAGAGAGGCTGCCAGCTGATAAGGTAGATCCTGTCTATCGTAAGCTTCGTTGGCAGATCTTCATGGGTATTTTCTTTGGTTACGCAGCGTATTATCTAGTCCGAAAGAACTTTGCGTTAGCGATGCCATATCTTGTTGAACAAGGTTTCTCTAAAGGTGACCTTGGTTTCGCATTATCAGGGATCTCAATTGCTTACGGATTTTCTAAATTTATCATGGGGTCGTTTTCCGACCGTGCAAACCCGCGCTATTTCTTACCCGCAGGTTTGATTCTTGCCTCCGTAGTGATGTTAGTCATGGGCTTCGTACCATGGGCAACATCAAGCATCATGGTAATGTTCGTATTACTGTTCCTTTGTGGTTGGTTCCAAGGTATGGGTTGGCCTCCTTGTGGACGTACCATGGTTCACTGGTGGTCACAAAAAGAACGTGGTGGTATCGTTTCGGTTTGGAACTGTGCGCACAACGTCGGTGGTGGTATCCCTCCATTACTGTTCATGTTAGGTATGGCATGGTTTAACGACTGGAAAGCTGCGCTGTATATGCCTGCATTGGCTGCTATTCTAGTTGCAATCATTGCATTTGCGTTAATGCGCGATACCCCGCAATCTTGTGGTCTTCCTCCAATTGAAGAGTACAAAAACGACTATCCAACAGACTATAAAGCATCCGATGAAGAAGAATTAACTGCAAAAGAAATCTTCATGAAGTATGTTTTCCCTAACAAACTGTTATGGATGATTGCGATTGCGAACGTGTTCGTTTACTTACTGCGTTATGGTGTTTTGGACTGGTCTCCAACTTACCTGCGTGAAGTTAAACACTTCGCAATGGACAAATCTTCATGGGCTTACTTCTTATATGAATACGCAGGTATCCCAGGTACGTTACTGTGTGGTTGGATGTCGGATAAAGTCTTCCGCGGTAACCGTGGAGCCACTGGTGTGTTCTTCATGATCCTTGTAACCATCGCAACTATCGTGTTCTGGATGAACCCAGCCGGTAACCCAAATGTTGATATGGCATGTATGTTGATCATCGGTTTCTTAATCTATGGTCCTGTTATGTTGATTGGTTTACACGCTCTTGAACTTGCACCGAAAAAAGCAGCAGGTACCGCCGCAGGATTCACAGGCTTGTTCGGCTACCTCGGTGGTTCTGTCGCAGCAAGTGCTATCGTTGGTTATACCGTAGACTACTTCGGTTGGGACGGTGGCTTCGCAGTCATGATCGGTGGTTCAGCATTAGCTGTTGTTCTACTGTTTATCGTCATGTTGAGCGAAAGCAAACATAAACGTGAATTAGCAAACTCACAATAAACATTCATTAAATGTTCATTGTTAATCGCTAGACTCGTGGGCTATATCAAAAAATGATGTAGCCCATTTTTTTACCCAAATAAAGTGCCAAGGAGATATAATCATGAGCTTTCCATTAAAAACATTGGTGGCTAGTATGGTTTTAGTGATGTCAGTGTCTGCTGTAGCTCAAGCTTCAAGTAAAGTTGTCATTGCACATCGTGGTGCAAGTGGTTACTTACCGGAACATACCCTACCTGCAAAAGCAATGGCTTACGCACAAGGTGCTGATTTTCTTGAGCAAGATTTAGTTATGACGAAAGATAACGAGCTCGTGGTCTTACATGACCATTATCTCGATCGCGTGACGGATGTTGCTGAACGTTTCCCTGACCGCGCGCGTAAAGATGGCCGTTATTATGCGATTGACTTTACCCTTGATGAAATCAAATCACTCAATTTTACAGAAGGATTTGATATTGTTGATGGTAAAAAAGTCCAAAGCTATCCGAACCGCTTCCCGATGGGCAAATCAGATTTCCGCGTTCATACTTTCCAAGAAGAGATTGAATTTGTTCAAGGATTAAACAAATCAACAGGTAAAAATATTGGTATCTACCCAGAAATTAAAGCCCCTTGGTTCCACCAGCAAGAAGGCAAAGATATCACCAAGAAAACACTCGAAGTTCTTAAAGAATATGGTTACACCACCAAGGATTCCAACGTTTATCTACAATCATTTGACCCAAATGATCTAAAACGTATTAAAAATACCTTGATGCCTGAAATGGGAATGGATCTTAAATTAATTCAGTTGATTGCTTACACCGATTGGAACGAAACTCAAGAGCAAAAACCTGATGGAACTTGGGTTAACTACAATTACGATTGGATGATGAAACCGGGTGCCATGAAAGAAATTGCAACCTATGCAGATGGTATTGGCCCTGATTATCATATGCTAATTAGTGAAGAATCTACGCCAACTAACATCAAAGTGAATGGCATGGTCAAAGAAGCCCATGAAAATAAAATGGCGGTTCACCCGTTCACTATTCGTGTTGATAAGCTGCCAAAATACGCCAAAGATGGGCAACAGCTTTATGACATCATTTATAACCAAGCTGATGTCGATGGCGCCTTTACAGACTTCCCTGACTTAGGGGTTAAGTTCTTAGAACAACAGAAACAAAAATAGTTTTCTGCACCAAAAACAATAATGCAGCCAAATGGCTGCATTATTTTCAAGTTAGGCGTATTAGTTAAGCGATAGTGACAGGGAATGCGATCACATCACTGATTTTATCTGCATTTAAAGCAATCATAATCAACCTATCAACCCCAACAGCGACGCCAGAACAATCAGGTAAACCATGCTCTAGAGCCGCAAGTAAGTGCTCATCAATAGGTGCAGTAGGTAACCCCATTGTCACGCGTTTACGGTTGTCTTGTTCAAATCGCTGGCGCTGTTCGCTTGCATCGGTGAGTTCATGGAAACCATTCGCCAGTTCCATTCCTTTATAATACACCTCAAAACGCTCAGCAACACGATGGTCTTCCGAGCTAATTACAGCAAGAGAAGCTTGGGTCGCAGGGAAATGATACACCACCACAGGCTTTTCTTTACCGATATGAGGCTCAACACCCATGGTAAATAACAGCTGTAGCAAGGTATCTTTATCTTCTTCGTGATCCGCGATATTGCTTAAATCTAAACGAGCAGCAACCTCACGTAATTCACTTTTCTCAGCAGACAATGGGTCAATATCCAAATAGCGTAAAAACGCTTGCTGATAAGAAAGTAGCTCCGCACTCTCGCACTCTAAGACTTGTTGCAGTAAGTCATCCACTTCATTAATCAAGCGATACATATCAAAATGCGGACGGTACCACTCTAACATGGTAAATTCAGGATTATGATGCCGCCCTGCTTCTTCATTTCTAAAGCTACGACCTAGCTGATAGATAGGCCCACTACCTGCTGCTAATAAACGTTTCATGTGGTATTCAGGGCTAGTCATTAAATATAAATTAATGCCTTGTGCCGCACCAGGGCCCACAAAACGCGTTGCAAATGGAACAAGATGAACGTCAGTGACTGTAGCCTGACTCATTGCGGGGGTTTCGACTTCAAGTACACAGCGATCAGTAAAAAAACGTCTGATTTCCGCAATTATTTTTGCGCGCTGTAACAGGTTAGCGATGGGGGCGGTTGGCTGCCAATTCGCTATATCACTCATTAAGATGACTCCAAAATAAACTTAGTCGTGCAGTGTACCCACCTCACTTGCAACACACAATGCATTTACACTGATAAAGCGCATTTATCTGAGCGTCAGCGCTTGTAACTGTCGACATAATGAGTAAGTAGGGATAGCCTGATTATCCCTTGCTTTATACGATTAGGCAAAGCCTTTGCTTTTAGCTTTACATAAGCTGATGGGAAGACGTAAAGAAAACAGCCTAAAACATGATTATTTCTTATATTATGTGACATAGCTGTTACTAAAAAAGCGAAACGATTCGCTTTCTCAATCTATTTTAAAATTTTCTCTTCGAAATTGAACTTCCTCTAAAAATAAACAGTGAGACTCCTCGCAAATTAGCATTCAATATGAATGAAACTCTTCAGCTATAATAATAGTATTATTCACTTATTATTGGTAAAACCTGACTAATTCCCTTGGTTTTATACGCTAAGATTTTATGTAAATTTAATGATAATTATTTGAAATTCCTTTTTATTCGATGTTAACAGCCTAGAAAATCGAGTAATGTAAAAACAATTTACAAAAAGAAGATCTACCTCACACTTTATAGCTAAATTTGGCCAAAACCCCCCTCTATATCAAATTTATCTTGAGTACTATTCGCTATAATTCACAGCATGATAAGTCATTATTAGCTATTATATTATTTACTATTAAAAAACAGATATTTCGGAGTTTAGCTTTAAGTTGAACTGAAAATGACATAGCTAATTATCAAAAGTATTTAAAAGAATTTATCAATTTTACACTTGAACAATGGAGAAGCGCAGTGCAAACCTTCAATGCCGATTTAGCGATTATCGGGGCCGGGGGCGCAGGCTTACGTGCAGCAATTGCTGCCGCTGAAGCAAATCCCAATATCAAGATTGCTCTGGTCTCAAAAGTATACCCAATGCGTAGTCACACCGTGGCCGCAGAGGGGGGATCAGCAGCAGTTACTCAGGCTCATGACTCCTATGACTATCATTTTAATGATACTGTAGCTGGTGGGGACTGGCTGTGTGAGCAAGATGTCGTCGATTATTTCGTCGAACACTGCCCAACAGAAATGACCCAACTAGAACTATGGGGCTGCCCGTGGAGCCGTAAACCAGATGGTTCAGTTAACGTTCGCCGCTTTGGTGGGATGAAAATTGAGCGTACGTGGTTTGCTGCTGATAAAACTGGCTTCCACATGCTCCATACCCTGTTCCAAACTTCATTAAAATACCCACAAATTCAACGTTTTGACGAACACTTTGTCCTCGATATCATTGTTGATGAAGGCCAAGTCCGTGGTCTTGTCGCGTTAAATATGATGGAAGGAACAAAAGTCCAGATCCGTGCGAATTCTATCGTCATGGCAACGGGCGGTGCTGGACGTGTTTATCGCTATAATACCAATGGCGGTATTGTAACCGGTGATGGGATGGGAATGGCATTCCGTCATGGTGTTCCTTTACGTGACATGGAATTCGTTCAGTATCACCCAACAGGTCTTCCTGGCTCTGGTATCTTAATGACCGAAGGTTGTCGTGGTGAAGGCGGGATCCTTGTCAATAAAGACGGCTATCGCTATCTGCAAGACTACGGAATGGGACCTGAAACGCCACTGGGTAAACCTGAAAATAAATATATGGAACTGGGTCCACGTGACAAAGTTTCCCAAGCGTTCTGGCACGAATGGCGTGCAGGCCGCACTATCAGTACCCACCGCGGTGATGTTGTTTACTTAGATCTTCGCCACCTTGGTGCAGAAAAACTGCATGAGCGTTTACCATTCATTTGTGAATTGGCGAAAGCCTACGTGGGGGTTGACCCAGTAACAGACCCAATTCCTGTTCGCCCAACAGCTCACTACACCATGGGTGGTATCGAAACAGATCAACGCACAGAAACACGTATCAAAGGCCTATTTGCTGTCGGTGAATGTTCTTCTGTTGGCTTGCACGGTGCAAACCGTTTAGGTTCTAACTCATTAGCTGAATTAGTGGTATTTGGTCGCCTAGCAGGTGAAGAAGCCGCTCGCCATGCTGCTGAAGCAACACCAGCTAATGCAAATGCTATCGAAGCCCGTACCCGTGATATCGAAGCTGACCTTAGTAAACTCATGAACCAAAAAGGGAAAGAGAGCTGGTCGAAAATCCGTGATGAGATGGGTATTTCAATGGAAGAAGGCTGCGGTATCTACCGTACTCCTGAATTAATGCAAAAAACCGTTGATAAAATTGCTGAACTGAAAGAACGCTTCAAACACGTCGAAATTACCGACCATAGCAGCGTATTTAATACTGACCTACTGTACACCATTGAATTAGGCTTTGGCCTTGATGTGGCTGAATGTATGGCTCACTCTGCAATCAACCGTAAAGAATCACGTGGTGCACACCAACGTCTCGATGAAGGCTGTACTGAGCGTGATGATGTGAATTTCCTTAAACATACTTTGGCATTCTATAACCCAGAGGGCTCCCCTCGTTTAGAATACAGTGACGTGAAAATCACGAAATCTCAGCCAGCTAAACGTGTTTACGGTGCCGAAGCTGAAGCTCAAGATAAGGCGAAGAAGGAGCAAGCTAATGGATGATATGAAACACCTAAAAATGGAGATCATGCGTTACAATCCAGAAACGGATAGTGAGCCCCATTTGGTGACGTATGATGTCCCTTACGACGAGCAAACTTCTTTGTTAGATGCGTTAGGCTATATCAAAGATAACCTCGCTCCAGACCTGTCTTACCGCTGGTCTTGTCGTATGGCGATTTGTGGTTCTTGTGGCATGATGGTCGATAAAGTACCTAAACTGGCTTGTAAAACATTCCTGCGTGAATACCCGCAAGGCATGAAAGTTGAGCCATTAGGTAACTTCCCAATCGAGCGCGACCTTGTTGTTGATATGACTCACTTTATCGAGCGTTTAGAAGCGATCAAACCGTATATTATCGGTAATGACCGTAAACCTTCTGAAGGCCCGAATAAACAAACGCCTGCCCAGATGGCGAAATACCATCAGTTCTCAGGCTGTATCAACTGTGGTCTGTGCTATGCAGCTTGCCCACAATTTGGACTGAATCCAGAATTCATCGGTCCAGCCGCTATCACATTGGCAGAGCGCTACAATTTAGATAACCGAGACCATGGTGCGAAAGAACGCATGACCTTGTTAAATGGTGACAATGGTGTCTGGAGCTGTACGTTTGTAGGCTACTGCTCTGAAGTCTGTCCTAAGCATGTCGACCCTGCGGGCGCGATCCAACAAGGTAAAGTTGCCAGTGCGCAAGACTTTGTTATCGCCATGCTGAAGCCACGATAAGGAGAATTGAAGTCATGACAACGAAACGTAAACCCTATGTTAGGGAAATGAAGGGCGACTGGTGGCAAAAGTTGGGTTTTTACCGCTTTTACATCATGCGTGAAAGTACTTCAGTCCTTCAAGTTTGGTTCAGTATTTTAGTCCTGTATGGGGTATTTGCGCTGAAAAGTGGCCCTGAATCATGGGCGGGTTTTGTTGGGTTCTTAAGTAACCCAATCATTCTTATCATTAACATTATTACTTTGGCGGCAACACTATTGCACACCACTACGTGGTTCAATCTTGCACCAAAAGCCGTCAGTATTATTGTAAAAGATAAGAAAATGTCTGATGAGCCTATTGTTAAAGGCTTCTGGGCTCTCACGATTGTTGTTACTGCGGCAATCTTAGCAATCGCATTGTTATTTTAATCTAAGGAGAATCTGATGAATCTAACGCCTAAACGTTCCGATGAGCCGATTTTCTGGGGGTTATTTGGTGCTGGTGGTATGTGGAGTGCCGTGATTGGCCCTGCTATTATCATTCTGTTAGGGATTTTAATTCCTCTCGGCGTTGCACCAGAAATGCTGAGCTATGAGCGTATTATGGCATTTAGCCAAAGCTTTATCGGCCGCGTATTCTTATTACTGATGATTATTTTGCCAGTATGGTGTGGTATGCACCGTATCCACCATACTTTGCACGACTTTAAAATCCATGTCCCAGCGACAAAATGGGTTTTCTATGGCGGCTCAGCAATCATCAGCGTTATTGCAATTATCGGTGTATTCACACTGTAAATAATTCAATCACACATTATTTTAATACAAGGTATGGCAGCAATGGCCATACCTTTTCTTTTTTAGAGCTTAAAAACTATTGCTTAAAGCCTCGAATAAGTGATTCTAAACCAAATAAAAAAGCGGCCGTTCCATCATCATTATCCATGATGTGTATCGCCTGCTTTAATAACAACGGCATTGAGCTATCTTGTCCTACATCCCGCTCACTAATTGCGGCAATATGTTCTTGCTGTTCTAGCACCGAACCTAACGTAAAATGCCCCACCGCGCTAATTGCATATAAACCGTTTTGTAATGAAAAACCGTTATCAACCATAAACTGTAATTGTTTTTCCACAGTTGCATATTGCTCTGAACTTGGGCGAGTCCCCAAATGTACCTTTGCCCCATCACGATAGCTAAGTAAGGCACGGCGAAAACTTAATGCATTATGACGCAAAAATTCCTGCCACGTTTCCCCCTCGGCAGGTAATGGGTGGTCATGGTGCCGTTTTAGCATTTCAACCGATAATGCATCCAACAGTGTGCGCTTATTCTTCACATGCCAATACAGTGTAGGCTGCTCAACGCCCAGTTTTTGGGCCAATTTTCGAGTTGTCAGCCCTTCCATTCCCACTTCATTCAGCAAGTCTAATGCAGCACTAATAATGGTTTCTCTATCCAGCCTTGCCATATTGCTCCCCTATTTTTATTGACACTCTATCACTGATAGGGATATATTCCAACTCTATCACTGATAGAGAAATCAATTATGAATAAGTTTGCGATCACCGCTTTAACGATCACCGCCCTAGATGCCATGGGGATCGGCTTGATCATGCCTGTTTTGCCAGCCTTACTTCGTGAGTATGTAACAATAGAAAATCTGGCAAACCACTACGGCATCTTACTAGCCCTGTATGCCGTCATGCAGGTGTTTTTTGCTCCAATACTGGGAAAATGGTCCGATAAATTCGGTCGCAGAGCTATCTTACTGCTTTCCCTTGCGGGAGCCGCTCTCGACTATACTTTACTGGCTTTATCCAGCTCACTTTGGATACTGTATTTAGGCCGCTTAATTTCAGGGATCACTGGGGCAACAGGCGCTGTTGCCGCTTCTATTATTGCTGACAACACTGCCCCGCAAGAGCGTACAAAATGGTTTGGGCGACTAGGTGCAGCATTTGGTGTTGGCCTAATCGCTGGCCCTGCGATTGGCGGCTTTGCAGGGCAATTCTCTCCACACTTACCTTTTGTTATTGCAGCCGCCTTGAACGCGTGCTCTTTTGTCGTGATCTTGCTTATTTTTAAAGATCAAAACAGACGTGCTATACAGAATGATCAAAATGAAACTGTAGAGCAGCCGGTTTCCTTCATACGGCTGATAAAACCTGTCATTATGCTCCTTTTTGTCTTTTTTATGGCGCAGCTAATTGGCCAGATCCCTGCAACAACTTGGGTGTTATTTACCGAAAGTCGCTTTCAATGGGACAGTATGCAAGTTGGGTTATCTCTGGCGGGTTTAGGCGTCATGCATGCCCTATTTCAAGCCTTTATTGCCGGGGCGATAGCCAAAAAATTCAATGAAAAAGTGACAATTATTGTCGGTTTTATCGCAGATGGCACCGCATTCATTATTTTATCATTACTCACAGAGGGTTGGATGATTTTCCCTACATTAATTTTGCTCGCCGGTGGCAGTATTGCGTTACCCGCGTTACAAGGGTTAATGTCCGCTCAAGTTAATCAAGCTAACCAAGGCAAACTACAAGGAATATTGGTGAGTCTAACCAATACTACGGGGGTAATTGGTCCATTATTATTTAGCTTTATTTTTGGCCTTACACTGGCAAACTGGGATGGCTGGGTGTGGCTAATTGGAGCAACAATGTATGTTTTCTTGATCGCATTTAGTTTATCTTTTCATAAAAGCGACAGCTCGATAGTTGAAACAGCAAAACTACCGGGGAGTTAAGTTTTAGCATATCAATATTAAGTGCTATGATACCCTTATCAGATTTGCTTTTGGAACATGACGTTAAGAGATATTTCAATGACAATACAACCTAAAAAGCCAAGAACGAAACCTGCGGAAGAAAGGCTAGATGACCTGATGAATGCAGCAGAAAAACTCTTTCTTTCCAAAGGATTTGTTAATACAACTGTCAGCGAAATTGTCTTATCTGCCGATGTTGCAAAAGGGACTTTTTATCACTATTTCCAGTCAAAAAATGACATTATGGAAGCCTTACGCTCTCGCTATATGGACTGGTATTTAGGCCACATTCAATCCGCTGTAGACTCACAAAAAAGTGCATCTGCCAAACTCAAATCATGGTGTGAAAATAGCGTCAAATACTATGTTGAAAAACAAAACATTCACGACATGCTATTTCACGACGAATACCACGGGCGCAGTAATGACCATGAAACCCGTGCAGTTGAACAAATTAAAGCTATCCTAGCTTTCGGTGAACAAAACAAAGCGTGGCCAGAATTACCCCAAGAATTGATAGCGACAATGATTTACCACTCCATGCATGCTGCTGTTGATAATTTAGCTAATAGCACCGAGTATAATCAACAGACTCTGGGCGAAATCCTATACCAACGTTTTAGCCAGTTGATCAAGTAACACTTTTCATTGTTAGTACTTCTTATTGCTACTTTTTATCCGCAAAACATTTGTATAGCTAATAGAGCAGACATCTTATATTTTATTACTGCCATTCTACCTACTGTAGACCTATCATTTATGAAGATTTAATCCCCCTAAGGGGGGGATTAAATCATGACTGACACTAAACAGGATTTGGTTTTGGCAACCAAGTCGAAATAAAGTAAGAAAGCCCACAACCCGCAATAAATAACCCAACATAACCTAAGTTAAAGTGACTTAAATAACTAACAATCAGAGGGGTGATCCCACCGATAGATGCAGCTGCACTGTTATAACCCACTCCTAATATTGTTGCCTGCCCATTAGATTTATCCATCAGCACTGCTGATAAATTACACAATATCATTGCTGAATATGTGGACATAACAACTTGAGCTAAAAAAACCAGAAGTAAATTATCTATTTGTAGTAAAAAATAAAGGGGTACTGAAAACAATACCATCCCAATAACTCCCATATTAAAAACAGATTTAGCCGAACTATACTTATCTGTTAACCAACCACATATCATCATAAAAACTAACAATAAACCGGATGAGAATATTTCATAAAAATTTTTTATCTCGTCTATCTTTAATTGTTGAATAATTAGTGAAGTTGACAAATTTTGAGAGTAAAAAGTGACAGTCCCAGGGATGGTAAATAAAAACACCCAAAAAACATGGTACCAGCTGAACATTATTTTTTTGTTCAAATCATTTTTATAATCTGGTAATTTAGCTCTAAACCAAAAGCTAATTAAAATATTAATTAAACCAATTAATAATGGGATCCTCCACCCAATTGACTGCATAGTATCTTCAGATAACGTATTCTTTAGAATGAAAACGATAACTAATGATGCAATGACCCCACATAAAGAGCTACCAACAATAATTGACGAAACTCTAGATTGAATATTTCCATCTAAATCCTTAAATAAATACGTAATTAGAGAAGGAAACTCACCTGCGAAACTAAAAGAAAGAGCCAATTGTAAAATTAATATTGCTAGTGGCGTATAGTCTCCTAATAATTCAATGGGTAGCAGTGCCATCATTAATGTTGCCGTGCCGGTTATCATACTTGTTAATATCAAAGCAGATTTTTTTCCTACCGTATCAGCGTACCGGCCGATAACATACCCTCCTAATGGGCGAATTAAAAAACGTAATGCAAAAATCCCCCATACCATTTCCGTAGCTTGGGAATAACCTAATTTAGTTAATTCCATACTTAAATAAGTGGATATAGCTGCAAAAACAGCAATATCATAGTATTCCAAAGCATTACCAGCGACTGCCCCAAATCTAAATTTCCATTTCATTTTGATATTTACATCCATTTAAAAATGATAAAGTATTTTAATTATTTAAATATATATTTAAATTTAAGGATAGCTTACTAAGGTTTCTAAACAGGCTAGTGTAATTCCATTTTCCTTTAATGCCATAAATAGACCACTAGAAGAAGCATGTGGACAACCAAGTTTTTCTTTAATTCTTTGAATTCTCTTATGTTCACACACTTCAGAACAACCTTGTATGTAGCTAATTTCTTTTACTTTACAATGTGATAATAATAACCTAATAGTAACAACCTCTTTTCGGGTGAAACGAATATTCCCAAACCGCATGTATTGATGCATATCTAAAATCTCGGTTTCTTTTTCATTATCATCCAGATTGTTTTCTACCAATAACTCTATATTCTCTCTTAGTGGTAAATAATCATCATTTGATTTCCATATACCATGTGCGTAATCAGCAATTGTAGGACGACATTTATATATTGCGAGCATCTCCTTCACTGAAAGTTTTCTTTTTGAATTAATTGAGGTTATTTCATATACACTTCCATATTTGGTACAAAAATCCACCTTCAACTCATTCTTTTTCGTTCTCAATAAAGTTTCCATATAAGCTTTAGAGTAATTATTCCAATATTGTATCCCTGATGATAACCGCTCACTCATTAGTTTATCTAAATCAGCATCCCAATAAACCAACAGCCATTCATAATTATTCGAAATAATGTTAACCTTTTTATTACTAACATCAACCCTAGAAAAAGAAAGATCAATATCATTCCAGTCAAAATAATTAGAGAATATATCTTTCAAATCAGCACAAGATTTTTCTAAAAAAACATTCTTAACATCCATAATAAATCCTTTTAAGTTTAAAAATGATTAACATCAAGAGACGTATCTTTATCATAGGATGAAAAACATTCAAAGTATTATTTAATGAGACTATTAAATGTAGGGCTGATAACTTTATATTAATATGAAATAAAAATTCAAATTAAATTATTAAATAAACAATAATTGGAGATAAAATGAAAAAAGATTGGCACTCGGCTGATATTATTGCAGCGATAAAGAAAAAAGGCTCTTCTCTTTCTCAAATATCACGGCAAGCAGGATTAAACTCATCAACATTAAATAATGCCCTTTCAAGACGTTGGCCTAAAGGAGAAAGAATTATTGCTGAATTTTTGGATATACCGGCATCTGAAATTTGGCCATCGCGTTATAACGAAAAATAATATAAAAATAGTTTTCTCTATGCCCAAAATATCAAAAAATGCGGGTAACTTTCTCTGCTACCCGCTTATTATTTATTTTTAATTAAAAAACACTTAATTTGAAAGCTAACTTGATACTTTTAAGCCAATTAGCCCTGTAATAATCAAGGCAAGGCTTAATAAGCGAAACATATTCGCTGATTCCCCAAGGAAAATAATCCCAACAATTGCCGTACCCACTGCACCAATACCTGTCCAAATTGCATAAGCGGTGCCGACAGGCAAATCACGCATGGCATAAGCCAATAGCCCCATACTCGCAATAATAGCGATAATAGTGATGATACTTGGCGTTAAGCGGGTAAAACCATGGCTGTATTTTAACCCTACAGCCCATACCACTTCTAATAAACCTGCAAATAAAAGGACTACCCAAGCCATGGCTGGTTGCTCCCGTTAATTCATCGGGGTCGTCCCCATATTTAAATGACGTTATTTCAGGTCGTCCTGAATACGTGTGATGTGAGAACATATTATAAACATTCACAGACCCAGACTCAAACAACGAAAAATAACAAATAAGTGCAAATTAACAATAATATTTAACCTTTTTATACTGTTTTTTATAATTAAGCATCATAACCATCGCACTCAAAATTATACGCAGGTAAAGTAGGTCTCTTATCTGACAAGTACATCGAGAAAATAGCATGAGTCTCAGAGACATCTTACTCGCCCTTTGTGTGGTAATCATTTGGGGAGTTAACTTCGTTATCATTAAACTCGGTGTGACCGCACTTCCACCGTTATTATTAGGTGCCTTACGCTTCATGTTTGTGGCCTTTCCCGCTATTTTTATTTTTAAGCGCCCTAAAATTCCATTCAAATTATTGCTTCTCTATGGGCTAACGATTAGCTTTGGCCAATTCGCCTTCTTATTTTGTGCTATTCGAGTTGGAATGCCTGCGGGTATAACCTCTGTCATATTGCAATCCCAAGCTTTCTTTACCCTATTACTTGGCGCAATGATTTTAAAAGAATCATTACAGCCGACACACTTTATTGGTATGTTTATCGCGATTGCAGGGCTAACGGTGCTAGCCAATGGTGCCACCGCCGGTGGACTAGATGATATTCCATTACTCGGGTTGGTTTTTACACTAATTGCTGGGTTATCATGGGCTTGTGGAAATATTACCAATAGAATTATTATGAAACAGGAAGGCGCTGAAAAATGCAGTGCCCTATCTTTGGTCAGTTGGAGCGCACTGATCCCAATTATCCCGTTTTTAATTAGTTCATGGATATTAGAAGGTGAAGAAGCGATTACGGAAGGGCTATCCGGTTTTAACTGGTCAGTCTTTGGTGTCATTATCTATTTAGCTTATTTATCAACATTTGTCGGCTATGGGATCTGGGGAGTATTACTTGGTCGCTATGAAGCGTGGCGAGTTGCTCCTTTTTCATTGTTGGTTCCTGTCTTTGGTTTAAGCAGTAGTGCTTTATTCCTTGGAGAGCACATAAATGGCGTACAAGTTGCTGGCCTCGTTTTAATCATGCTTGGCCTAATTACGACGCTTTTTGGCAAAAAAATGATTCAAAAATTAAGGCGAGCCTAGTTAGCCAATGAATAATCGGAAGTTTTTTACCTCCCGATTATTCCCCGAACCTTTTACCCTCGCCCTTATCAGCAAAAACACCCCAACAGTTATTAATTCCAAAATAAATAACAATTTAAGATAAAAAACCAATTAAGCCGATAACTGCTAGTTCAAAACCAGATAAAATCCAATAAATAATCCTAAATTAGTGATATTGGCAACAATTATTAAATTTATCTCAAATTTCAATTAGGTGTCTCGTTTTAGCTACTTTTTCTTTAACTTAAGTATGGCTATATCTTTCTCAGTTTTACTTAAACAAATAACAAAAAGTAATCAACTGAACAGATGGGGATGGCTATGGGTAAACAATTAATATGGATTGTGCTCGCATTACTTGGTGCTTTTTCACTAGGTTACATCGCCTTAAATCGAGGTGAACAGATTAATGCCCTGTGGATCGTTGTTTCCGCCGTGTGTATTTATCTGATTGCATACCGATATTACGGGCTTTTTATTGCTAAAAAAGTACTCCAAGTTGATGCAACTCGTATGACACCAGCAATTCGTCATAACGATGGCTTAGATTACGTACCAACAGACAAAAAAGTATTATTTGGCCACCACTTTGCCGCCATTGCAGGAGCAGGCCCTCTTGTCGGCCCTGTGCTTGCGGCGCAAATGGGCTATTTACCTGGTATGCTTTGGCTACTTGCCGGGGTTGTCCTAGCTGGTGCCGTACAAGACTTTATGGTGCTGTTTGTTTCAACACGTCGAGACGGCCGCTCACTGGGTGAATTAGTTAAAGAAGAAATGGGCAATACCGCAGGGGTGTTGGCTTTAATCGCTTGTTTTATGATTATGGTGATCATCTTAGCGGTACTGGCCATGATTGTCGTAAAAGCCCTCACTCACAGCCCATGGGGAACTTACACCGTTGCCTTTACTATTCCATTGGCTATTTTTATGGGTATTTATACCCGCTATATACGCCCAGGACGTATTGGTGAAGTTTCTATTATAGGGCTAGTTTTCCTCGTATTTGCCATTATCTCTGGGGGTTGGGTTGCTGAAAGCGAAACTTGGGCACCTTATTTTGACTATACCGGTGTTCAACTCACTTGGATGTTAGTGGGATACGGCTTTGTTGCTGCCGTTTTACCCGTTTGGTTGCTACTTGCACCACGTGACTACCTATCAACCTTCTTAAAAATTGG
This sequence comes from Providencia sp. PROV076, assembly GCF_028483405.1. Taxonomy (NCBI): domain Bacteria; kingdom Pseudomonadati; phylum Pseudomonadota; class Gammaproteobacteria; order Enterobacterales; family Morganellaceae; genus Providencia; species Providencia sp. PROV076. The sequence goes on from NZ_JAMPRR010000002.1 coordinate 28,127, forward strand.
GACTATTATTGGTTTAGCAATTGGTATTTTAATCCTCAATCCAAATCTACAAATGCCATCACTGACGAAATATATTGATGGTACAGGGCCTGTCTGGGCAGGGGATCTGTTCCCATTCCTATTTATCACCATTGCTTGTGGTGCAGTATCCGGTTTCCACGCACTGATTTCATCAGGCACCACACCAAAAATGTTGGCGAATGAAAACCAAGCTTGTTTTATCGGTTATGGTGGCATGCTGATGGAGTCCTTTGTGGCGATTATGGCGTTAGTTGCCGCTTGTGTGATTGACCCGGGTGTTTATTTCGCCATGAATAGCCCTATGGCGATGTTAGCGCCTGCGGGTACGCAAGATGTCGTCGCTTCAGCTGCCCAAGTCGTCAGTAGTTGGGGCTTCCAGATCACCCCTGAACAGCTCAACAGTATTGCTAATGATGTGGGTGAAACCAGTATTATTTCACGTGCCGGCGGTGCTCCAACACTGGCTGTTGGGATGGCGTATATTCTCCACGGTGCCCTTGGCGGCCTAATGAATGTTGCCTTCTGGTACCACTTCGCCATTTTATTTGAAGCATTATTTATTTTAACCGCAGTGGATGCAGGAACTCGAGCAGCACGCTTTATGCTGCAAGATTTACTGGGTGTGGTTTCTCCCTCCTTGAAACGCACCGATTCGTTACCCGCAAACTTGATAGCAACTGCCCTGTGTGTGCTAGCTTGGGGTTATTTCCTCCACCAAGGTGTTGTCGACCCGCTTGGTGGTATTAACACCTTATGGCCACTGTTTGGTATCGCGAACCAAATGTTGGCGGGTATGGCATTAATGCTGTGTGCTGTGGTACTGTTCAAAATGAAGCGCCAAAGATACGCATGGGTCGCTTTAGTCCCAACTGCATGGTTGTTAATCTGTACCATGACTGCTGGCTGGGAGAAAACCTTCAGTGAAGATGCCCGTGTTGGTTTCTTAGCTGTCGCAAATAAATTCCAAGCAATGATTGATAGCGGTAATATTCCTGTTCAATATACGGAATCTCAATTAACTCAGTTAATTTTCAATAACCGCTTAGATGCAGGATTAACTATTTTCTTTATGATTGTTGTGGTATTACTGGCTCTATTCTCCATCCGCACTGCGTTGAAGGCATTAAAATCTGACCAACCAACTGCGAATGAAGTACCCTACGAGCCAATGCCAGCCAACTATGAAGAAATCGTGGCAAATACGCGCCATCATTGATTTTCGCGGAAAAAGCTTGTCACTGTTTAGGGCATATACTCTTTCTCCAAAATAATTCACGTTGGAGCAAGGCGGCAAAGAAGATAGTCCCTAGGAGCATACTCCAGTATGTGACTAGGGTTAGCGAATGAAGCCAACGCAGCAACAGCGTGAAGTATGAAGGAGAAACTAGGAGCATACATAACAGTATGTGACTTGGGTGGCCGAGAGCAGTCAACAACGCTGTAGCGCGAAGTATGTAAGGAGAAAGAAATGTTTGGAGAACTGGGAAAAGCAGCCCGCTACCTAGGCCAAGCGGCAAAAATGATGGTCGGCGTCCCCGATTACGACAACTACGTCGCTCATATGCAAAAAACACACCCTGACCAAACTCCCATGACCTATGAAGAGTTTTTCAAAGAGCGCCAAGATGCACGCTACAGTGGTAAAGGTGGGTTTAAGTGCTGTTAAGCCTTAAAAAAATAGACAAAAAAAGCCGTGGCACTCGACCACGGCTTTTTATTTCTAACGATTCAGTATAGGATCAACCGTTATTTTACGCGTGAAACATACTCACCAGAACGAGTATCAACACGGATCACTTCACCGATCTGAACAAACAGAGGAACCTTAACCACTGCGCCAGTGCTCAGTGTTGCAGGTTTACCACCTGTACCTGCGGTATCACCTTTCAGGCCAGGGTCAGTATCAGTAATTTCTAACTCAACAAAGTTAGGTGGAGTGACTGCGATAGGACGGCCGTCCCACAGTGTTAAAATACATTCTGCTTGGTCAACTAACCATTTCGCGTTATCGCCAACGGTTTTTTCGTCCGCTGCTAACTGTTCGAAAGTTTCGTTGTTCATGAAATGCCAGAACTCACCGTCGTTGTACAGGTAAGTTAAGTTCATATCCATGACATCTGCACCGTCAACAGAGTCAGTAGACTTAAATGTTTTTTCCAACAGTTTGTTAGAAATCAGTTTACGAATACGCACACGTGCGAACGCTTGACCTTTACCCGGTTTGACGAATTCACTTTCTAAAACGACACAAGGCTCGCCATCTAACATGATTTTAAGACCTGAGCGGAATTCATTGGTACTATAAGTAGCCATGGTGATCCTCTAATTTATAAACTAAAAATGGCATAGCCAAAAAATGGTCGATATTGTAACTCAAAATACCTCATCCAGAGAAGTCTGGATACAACAACTTGCAGAAGCAATCACTAATCCAGATGAATTGCTGCAAATACTTAACCTAGAAAACCACCTTTCATCGAAAGAAGGCAGTGAGGCACGCAAATTATTTCCTTTACGCGTTCCAATGCCCTTTATTTCCCGCATGAAGAAAGGCGATCCACTAGACCCTCTGTTATTGCAGGTATTAACCGCAAAAGCAGAGTTTGATATACATCCAGGTTTTTCTACTGACCCACTAGAAGAGCAGGATAATGAAATTCCAAGTTTACTGCATAAATACCACAACCGCGCATTACTGCTGGTAAAAGGTGGCTGTGCAGTCAACTGTCGCTACTGTTTTCGCCGGCATTTTCCTTATGAAGACAACAAAGGAAATAAAAATAACTGGTTGATGGCTGTGGATTATATAAAAAACCACACCGAACTCAATGAAATCATCTTCTCAGGAGGTGATCCATTAATGGCAAAAGACCATGAACTCGATTGGCTTATCAGCCAATTAGAGGCAATCCCACATATAAAGCGCCTTAGAATTCATACTCGTTTGCCTGTAGTGATACCAGAACGTATCACTGAAGCTCTCTGTAAACGCCTTGCTAGCTCAAGGTTACAAGTCATTATGGTGACACACGTTAACCATGCTAACGAAATCGACGAACCATTCACCGCAGCAATGCAAAAACTAAAGTTATCAGGTGTGACATTATTAAACCAAAGCGTATTACTGCGCCAAGTTAATGACAACGTGACAGCTCTGATGAATTTAAGTAATGCTCTATTTGACGCGGGTATTTTACCTTATTACTTGCATGTATTAGATAAAGTCCAAGGTGCTGCTCACTTTTTAGTGAGTGATATTGAAGCTAGACAATTAATACAGCAATTATTAAGTAAGGTCTCAGGGTACCTTGTGCCTAAGCTCGCTCGGGAAATTGGGGGAGAGCCAAGTAAAACGCTGCTTGACCTGAACTTAAGGCAGAACTAGAAAGCAAAACGCCCAAATAACCATTTGGGCGCTATGAATTCATTTTAGGGGCACTTATAAACTTGGCCAACCATTTTGCTATCTAATGGGATGAAGCTAGATAACACGGTTTCACTTGGGCTTGATGCACCAAAAATCACGTTACCGCCCATTGCCGCGGCTTTATTACGTAAATCATTTGCTGCGCTGCGCATTGAGCTAGATTCATTATTTACTCCACTCAACCAGTTGCTTTGAGTCCCTGCAACCTGACCGAGAAGTTGGCAATCACTTCCTGGTTGATTCTCAACAAAACGAACTTGTGAGCCTGCCGCAGTCAAATTAGTTGTTGTTGAACAACCAGCTAAAAGCAATAATGCAGCAGCACCAAGCAAGACTTTAATTCGCATGTTTTCCCTCATTTTTCATTGTGTTTTTGCAGCTGGCTTGAAAATCGCTTTAGTTCCAATAGCCTATTGATTGAAATACCTAGGAGGTGATTAACATGCAGCACCATCATTGCCGCAAACCACCAGCCGAATAGAGTCTATCACAAATTAACCAAAAACCTGCTCTATTCTTTGCGAATTCAAACCATTTACCTTACGTTAAATATAACCCGCGAAGCAACGTTGACGCAAAAATAAATCGTATAACGCATTAATTGTACATCGTTTCGAGGAAATACATTCATCAATAATTAATAGTTATATATTTATTAAAAACCAATAAAAAACCGGCACCGCTAGGAACACTAACGATACCGGTCTTATATTACTCATTCAAGAAGTTATATGACCTAACCTTTAGGCGGGAATGGATCATTACCATAAGAATCTTTGTCTCTTATTCGTCCATCCCTACCATGTATAACTACTTCACTTTTTTGATTCTTTGCTATTTCACGAGCTGCAAGCCTTGCATCTTCTTGTGTTCGATGAACAGATGTGTCTCTAGAATTATTTTCTCCGCGGACAGCCCAACCCTCAGGACGCTTTACTACATGTTGATTTTTTCCAGCCATGAGTTAATTCCTATCAGTGAACGTGAAATACATATTATCACACCAAAAATAAACCACAACATATAGATGAACTGATAAAAAAAAACACAACATATAGTCACCCATAAATAATAAAAAACCGGCACCGCTAGGAACACTAACGATACCGGTCTTATGGCGGGTAGTCCTAACTGGGTTAGTAACTACTTGAGCTTGATGTCGCCAAAGGCTTACATCATACCGCCCATTCCACCCATGCCGCCCATACCAGCGCCACCTAAGTCAGGTGCATCTGATTTTGGCATTTCAGTGATCATCGCTTCAGTGGTGATCATCAGACCCGCGATAGACGCTGCAAATTGCAGAGCAGAACGCGTTACTTTAGTTGGGTCTAAGATACCCATGTCGATCATGTCGCCATAAGCATCAGTTGCTGCGTTGTAACCTTCGTTACCTTTAGCTGCTTTCACGTTGTTAACAACAACTGAAGCTTCTTCACCTGCGTTGGTAACGATTTGGCGCATAGGCGCTTCCATCGCACGTAGAGCAACACGAATACCAACTGTTTGCTCTTCGTTATCACCTTTCATGCCTTCCAGTTTCGCTGCAACGCGAACCAGTGCAGTACCACCACCAGCAACAACGCCTTCTTCAACAGCTGCGCGAGTTGCATGCAGAGCATCGTCAACACGAGCACGTTTTTCTTTCATTTCAACTTCAGTTGCTGCGCCCACTTTAATTACCGCAACACCGCCAGCTAATTTAGCAACGCGCTCTTGCAGTTTTTCACGGTCGTAGTCTGAAGAAGACTCTTCGATTTGTTGACGAATTTGTGCAACACGGCCTGCGATCGCAGATTCTTCACCCACACCATCAATGATAGTGGTAGTGTCTTTGTTGATAACGATACGTTTTGCTTGACCTAAATCTTCTAATGTCGCTTTTTCTAACTCCATACCGATCTCTTCAGAGATAACAGTACCGTTAGTCAGAATTGCGATATCTTGCAGCATTGCTTTACGGCGGTCACCGAAGCCCGGTGCTTTAACCGCGGCAACTTTAACAATACCACGCATGGTGTTAACAACCAGAGTTGCCAGTGCTTCACCTTCAACATCTTCAGCGATGATTAACAGTGGTTTGCTTGCTTTAGCAACGCCTTCTAATACTGGCAGTAATTCACGGATGTTAGAGACTTTTTTGTCAACTAACAGGATGAATGGGTTTTCTAACTCAACAGCACCTGTTTCTGGTTTGTTGATGAAGTAAGGAGACAGGTAACCGCGGTCAAATTGCATACCTTCAACCACATCCAGCTCATCTTCCAGACCAGTACCTTCTTCAACCGTGATAACGCCTTCTTTACCGACTTTATCCATAGCTTCTGCAATTAATTTACCCACGGTTTCATCGGAGTTTGCAGAAATAGTACCAACCTGTGCGATTGATTTAGTGTCTGAACAAGGAACAGACAGGGCTTTCAGCTCTTCAACTGCAGCAACGACGGCTTTGTCGATACCACGTTTCAGGTCCATTGGGTTCATACCCGCAGCAACCGCTTTTAAGCCTTCAGTAATGATAGCTTGAGCCAATACAGTCGCAGTTGTTGTACCGTCACCCGCAGCGTCGTTAGCTTTAGAAGCAACTTCTTTCACCATTTGAGCGCCCATGTTTTCGAATTTGTCTTCTAATTCGATTTCACGTGCAACTGAAACACCATCTTTGGTGATAACTGGTGAACCAAAAGATTTATCTAAAACTACGTTACGGCCTTTAGGACCTAAAGTCACTTTTACTGCGTCTGCCAGAACATTCACACCACGAAGCATTTTCGTACGTGCATCACTACCAAATTTAACGTCTTTAGCTGCCATTATCTCTTTCCTTCAAATTCTTTTCGTTCGTTGAGAAGTTTTAAGTGAAAATTACGCTTCAACAATTGCCAGGATGTCACTTTCGGACATAATCAGGACTTCTTCATTGTCGATTTTTTCAGCTTTCACACCATAACCATCGTTAAAGATTACGATATCACCAACTTTCACATCCAGTGCTTTGATTTCACCATTTTCGAGGATGCGGCCGTTGCCGACAGCAAGAACTTCACCACGAGTTGATTTGCTTGCAGCAGTCCCCGTTAGAACGATCCCGCCTGCAGATTTTGATTCAACTTCTTTACGTTTAACGATAACACGGTCATGCAATGGACGAATTTTCATTAATAGTTCTCCTATAAATAAAGTCCATACTAGGTAAAAGGACGATACCAGCATGTCTTAAATAAACTAGTACCATGTTTGAGCAGATTGGGGCGAAGAAGAGGGACTTCAAGGGGGGAGATAAAAAATTTTTCATTTTTATCTCCCCACAAATAGGATGGTTTATGACTTAGGGCGATCGTCTTTATCTGATAAATCTGTTTTATCTGAGTTATCAATTGTAAAAGAAGGATCATCTTGCTTACGTTGGAATTCCCCCTCAAAAATATCGCCACGTTGATGGCCGCTATTTCCCGTTTGATTGAAACCAGAACCCGGCTGGTAGAAACGAATATGAGGAATTAAGCGCATTACAATGAGCTTTTGAATGGGTGGCAACAATAACAGTAAGCCAATGAAATCCGTAAAAAAGCCAGGCACAATCAACAAGAAACCCGCTAAAACCAATGCAACGCTCTTGATCATTTCAGCTGCTGGGCTTTCACCCGACGCTAACTTTTGTTGGATTTGCAGTACATTTTTCATGCCTTGATTTTTAACGAGTGACACACCTAAGCACGATGTTAAAACAACTAAAATCAAAGTCATTAAAACACCCACTTCGGATGCAACCCGCACAAAAATGACGGATTCAATGTAAACGAGAATACATATCAGAATGAGTGGTAACCAGCGCACAAGTTCTCCTTTATTTCAATAAGCTATCGACTATTTTACGCCCCTAGGGAAACCTTTGTGAACTGCATCTAAGAGACAACTATCAATATTCGCTTTTTTCTTTAGTATAGCCATAATAATTGGGGCAGATATAACGCTTTTCAACTCACAGATTTTTTTCATTAATGATACTTATCTGTGATGAATATCACACAACGTGAAATCTGTTGCATAAATCAAACTATATAGTGATCTAGGTTCAAGGCAACACATGATTAAAAGCATATCATCTACCCATAAATCAGTAGATCATAATGCTGATAACGTAGTAGATGGTGTTAATTGCTTGTAAAGTTTTACTTTGCAATATTAATCACCTGTAAATTTTGTTTTACGAAGTATCGATTTTTAAAAGCGCATAAACGGACAGTAACTGTAATCTAATTAAGAAGGTTCTCATGTCAAACAATACTCGTATCGAAGAAGACCTGTTAGGTAAAAAAGAAGTTCCAGCTGATGCCTATTATGGTGTTCATACTCTGCGTGCGATTGAAAACTTTTATATCAGCGACCGCACTATTAACGATGTCCCAGAATTTATTCGCGGCATGGTTATGGTTAAAAAAGCGGCGGCTTTAGCCAATAAAGAACAACACACTATTCCACGTAATATCGCGGACACCATCATCAAAGCGTGTGACGTTGTTCTAAATGAAGGCAAATGCATGGACCAGTTCCCTGTTGATGTATTCCAAGGTGGTGCGGGCACATCACTGAATATGAATACCAACGAGGTTCTTGCGAACATCGGTCTTGAACTGATGGGTCATAAAAAAGGTGAATATGAATTCTTAAACCCTAATGACCACCTAAACAAAAGCCAATCCACTAACGATGCATACCCTACAGGGTTCCGTATCGCAGTGTATAATTCTATATTGAAGTTAATTGAATCTGTTGAATACCTGAAAAAAGGCTTTGAAGCTAAAGCTGAAGAATACAAAGACATTCTGAAAATGGGTCGTACCCAATTACAGGATGCCGTTCCAATGACCGTCGGCCAAGAATTCCATGCTTTCGCTACTCTCTTAAAAGAAGAAGAGAAAAACTTAAAACGCAGCATCGAATTACTGCTCGAAGTTAACTTAGGCGCAACTGCTATCGGTACTGGCCTGAATACTGCGCCTGGCTACTCAGAGCTTGCAGTTAAAAAATTAGCCGAAGTGACTGGTTTACCATGCATTCCTGCTGAAGACTTAATCGAAGCAACCTCTGACTGTGGTGCTTACATCACTGTTCATGCTGGCTTAAAACGTCTGGCAATGAAACTGTCTAAAATTTGTAACGACTTACGTCTGTTATCTTCCGGTCCTCGTGCAGGTCTGAAAGAAATTAATTTACCTGAGTTACAAGCTGGTTCTTCTATCATGCCAGCAAAAGTTAACCCTGTAATTCCTGAAGTTGTTAACCAAGCTTGTTTCAAAGTTATTGGTAACGATATCTGCGTAACAATGGCAGCTGAAGCGGGCCAATTACAATTAAACGTAATGGAACCAGCGATTGGCCAAGCGATGTTCGAGTCTATCTCTTTAATGAGCAACGCATGTCGTAATCTGCAAGAAAAATGCATTAGCGGCATTACAGTAAACAAAGAAATCTGTGAAGCGTTTGTATTTAACTCCATCGGTATCGTCACTTATCTGAACCCATTCATTGGTCACCACAATGGTGATATCGTGGGTAAAATCTGTGCTGAAACCGGTAAGAGTGTACGCGAAGTTGTTCTTGAACGCGGTTTACTGACTGAAGCTGAACTGGATGATATTTTCTCTGTTGAGAACTTAAAACACCCAGCTTATAAAGCAAAACGCTTTGATGACTAAAGTTTTATGTTTATCATAAATAACACTTAAAAATAAAGGCACGCCTCTCAATAGAAAGCGTGCCTTTTTTGATTGATACACACACAAATAATTAACATAACAGTTTCATAATTTTAATTTTCATTTTGTCGAGGAGTAAACACTATGTTAGCCGTAGAATTTATTATTGTTCTGCTGGCCATCTTTTTGGGGGCCCGTTTAGGTGGGATAGGTATCGGCTTTGCCGGTGGCCTTGGGGTACTGGTACTCGCTGCTATTGGCGTAAAACCAGGAACCATTCCATTTGACGTTATCTCAATCATCATGGCTGTTATTGCCGCAATCTCTGCAATGCAAATTGCAGGGGGTCTGGACTATTTAGTTGCCCAAACTGAGAAATTACTGCGTCGTAATCCTAAGTACATTACCATTCTTGCACCTATTGTTACCTACTTCCTGACACTTTTCGCAGGGACAGGTAATATTTCTTTAGCAACGCTGCCTGTTATTGCAGAAGTTGCAAAAGAGCAAGGTGTAAAACCGTGCCGTCCATTATCCACTGCGGTTGTCGCTGCACAAATAGGTATCACAGCATCACCAATTTCAGCGGCAGTGGTTTATATGGCGTCAGTCATGGAAAACCCAGCAATGGTGGGTGCAGGTAATACCGTCAGCTATATCACACTTCTTAGTGTTCTATTGCCTGCGACATTCCTTGCAATTATTTTGATGTCATTCATTATCTCTTGGACATTCAACTCTAAGCTATCTGATGACCCTATTTACCAAAAACGTTTAGCTGAAGGCTTAGTTGAACTGCGTGGTAGCCAAGTAAAAGAAATCAAAGCGGGTGCTAAATCCTCTGTATTGTTATTCTTACTCGGCGTTATCGGCGTTGTTTGCTATGCCATCATTAATAGCCCAAGCTTAGGGATTGTTGAAACACCATTAATGAACACCACAAATGCAATTTTGATTATCATGCTAACTGTGGCGACATTAATTACTATTCTTTGCCGTGTTAATACTGATGCTATCTTAAACTCAAGTACCTTTAAAGCAGGTATGAGCGCATGTATTTGTATTTTAGGTGTTGCTTGGTTAGGTGATACTTTCGTACAGCACAACATTGACTGGATCAAAGAAACTGCCGGTGATTTAATCCATGAACACTCTTGGATGCTAGCGGTTATTTTCTTCTTCTGCTCTGCGTTATTATACTCACAAGCCGCTACAGCAAAAGCATTGATGCCAATGGCATTAGCGCTGAATGTTAGCCCATTAACAGCTATCGCATCATTCTCTGCGGTTTCTGGCCTATTTATTCTGCCAACTTACCCAACGCTGGTTGCAGCAGTACAAATGGATGACACCGGTACTACACGCATTGGTAAATTTGTCTTTAACCACCCATTCTTTATTCCGGGTACCATTGCCGTGGCATTAGCTGTTTCATTCGGCTTCTTATTTGGCGGTATGATCATATAGCTTATATGAGTACCACGTAATCTTATACCGACCCGTGCAAATCGCACGGGTTTTCTATATCTGCATCTACGTAAAATATATTACTTTGGTCGCCCCATATAAAGTCACTCACGTAATTATAAAATAATAATAACCATTTAAAAAAATTTTAAGCCATGCCTTAGTAATATATATTTCACTCGATTATGAATAATTAAGATAAAATCAAAAATAAACATTTTTCCAATAATATATGTATATTAATACTCTACATATAAGTGTAACAAACAATGACTATAAGCAGGTGATGATAGGTAGTCCCATTCATTTTTCAGAAATCATAAACTCAAATATAACTCCAAAAAAGAAGTTAATATAAATAATTTTCAGAATAAAAAACCATGAAAGCGCAAGATTAAAGGTGATGATTTTAAATTCGCTTTTATGAAACACGAATTCAGGGTAGTAGGGATAGAAATTATCTATCAAAAATTTAAAATCAATCTGCCATAAATATTGGTAATAATTAACTCAGCCTTGTTTAATAATAACTGGAAAGTCTGATTATAATCATTTAATCACTCAGATTGACACCAATTAAACAATAAGGATTTTTGGTAGCAATATACTTTATTCTAACAAGATTTATATACTTGGAGGAGGCATGCTAAATACTCAACGAAATGAAAATACAAATGTAACCGTTTATATTGGAACCTTTTTAAAACACCGCAGAAAAGTGGTTGGCTTGACTGGCGCACAATTAGCTTCTCGGCTAAAAATCAGCCAACAACAAGTTTCTCGTTATGAAAGAGGTAAAAACGCCATTACGATCCAAGGTCTTTTGGATATTTTACAAGCTCTCGAATTACGAAAACATGACATCGATGACTTTATGGAGAAAGTCTTTCAGTTTTATTATATCGATGCTGCGTTGGAAGCTAAATTGATCAATTAAAGTCTGATATAAACCCACAAGTTCGTTCCAGGGGGGTTCTTCCCCCTCCTGTTCGCTTTAAACTCCCCACTTTTAAATACCCACTCAATTTCCTATTTGATTTTGTTCCCCTTCGAAAACGACGACTCATAATAGCACTGCAAATCGCTATAATTCACAATTGAACATTGTTATGATGGAGAAAAATCAGACATATTGTGATGGAGTTAACAATGCCTATCCAACGCGAAACTATTTTGAGCCACGCCTTAAATCAATTGGAAATCCAAGGCTTATCCGCATCTACAGAAAATTTACTCAGTGAAATTGAATCTGATTTCTCAACTATTCGGCAATTCTGGCCAGACGATGAAGCACTTGTTTATGATTGCTTGCGTTATCATAGCCAGCAAATTGAAGTATGGCAGCGCCAAACCTTGCTAGATGAGTCTCTAAGCCCGCAGCAAAAATTAATGGCTCGCTACCAACAATTATCTGAAAAAGTCAGCCAAGGGCGTTTTCCTGGATGTTTATTCATTTCTGCCTGTAATTATTACCCAGATGCCGAGCACCCTATCCACCAATTAAGCCGCTTACAAAAAGACAATTCATTTCACTTCACTAAGAACCTATTAGATGAACTAGATATTGAAGACTCTGCGTTGGTTGCTAACCAAATGGAATTAGTGCTTGAGGGTTGTTTAAACCGCTTATTAGTACAAAGGGATATTCAAGATGTGGAGATTGCACAACACCTTTCAGAGGATATTCTCACAATCGCACTGTGCCGTAAAAAAGGGGCGTTAAGTTAAAAAAGCAATTAACGCATACTAAACACACACCTTTTGCTGAAAAAGAAAACACTCAGTAAAAAAAAGTGTTTTTTTATTAAAAATGCATTGACGCAAACGGCTGAATACGGTTTAATGCGCCCCGTTGCCCGGATAGCTCAGTCGGTAGAGCAGGGGATTGAAAATCCCCGTGTCCTTGGTTCGATTCCGAGTCCGGGCACCACTTATTTAAAGAACCCGCCCAAAAGGCGGGTTTTTGCTTTGTATCTCCCGATAAAATCATATCTCATTGATATTCATTAAGTTCTATAATCACTTGCGCTCTAAATAAGCTTAGAACAAAATAATGTTTTATATCACCTACGCCTTATAATAAGGCCGACACACACTCATCGTAATTAGGGCTGTGACAATGAACAGTGCGCCATCTTTTCGAGATATCATTTATAGCCTCATAGGGAGCATCCCTAGCGGAAGAGTCACTACTTATGGAACACTCGCCAAAATGGCCGGTTACCCTGCTCATATACGCCAAGTTTGCCAAGCGATACGGACTATCCCAGCAGGCAGTTCCCTACCCTGCCACCGCGTTATTAATGGTCAGGGGAAGTTATCCGTCACGGGGGAATGCTATCTACGCCATAAACAAGCACTTGTAGATGAAGGGATTATCTTTAGCGTGAATGATAAGGTAAAACTAAAAGACTATTTGTGGGAAGGGCTTGATTAAAGCAAAAAGTCATACTTATCAATTATTTAGCATTACCTTCATTAATACTGAGATAAACTCAAAGATATAGCCCTCTTTGAGACGGGCTATACCACGTACAATGATTAGCTTCCTGGCGTGAAATATATCGGAGAGCCTGGGCCCACAGGGATACCCAATACAAATACCCACACTATAAAGAACAACGACCAGCCAATGAAGAAAATGATGGAATATGGCAGCATCATTGAAACCAATGTCCCTATTCCTGCATCTTTTTTATATTTAACCACTATCGCCATAATCAACCCAAAATAGCTCATCATCGGAGTGATAATATTGGTTACCGAATCCCCAATACGATAAGCTGCTTGAATAGTTTCAGGCGCATAACCGGCCAACATCAACATTGGAACGAAAATAGGCGCGGTGACAGCCCACTGAGCTGATGCAGAGCCAATCATTAAATTAATAAATGCACAAATAAGAATAAAGCCAATAAATAGCACGCCACCATGGAGATCAATACTATTTAAAAAGTTGGCGCCTTTAACCGCAATAACTTGCCCGATATTTGTCCAACCAAAGAAAGCAACAAATTGTGCGGCAAAGAAAATGATAACCAGATATAAGCCAAGAGTACTCATTGCCCCTGCCATTGCGTCAACAATGTCTTTATCAGAGCGCATAGTTTTAGCAATATAGCCATACACAATACCCGGGACGGCAAAGAACACAAAAATGAACACTACGATGCCTTTTAGGAAAGGCGAGTTGCTGACTAACCCAGTATCTTGGTTACGTAATATTCCATTTTCGGGTACCACCATTAACGCCAAAATCGCGGCTAATCCCCAAAACGTTACCGATGCCCAAAATAACGCTTTTTTCTCTAGCGAGGTGACATTTGCTGAGGCGTAGAGGCTATTTTCATCTTCGTCGACTGCCCCTCCTGTGTATGGGCCCAGCTGTGGCTCAACAATTTTTTCTGTGATCAAGTAACCTAAAATAGTGATCAAAAACGTACTCGCAAACATAAAATACCAGTTCGCTTCCGCTCCCACGATATAAGTCGGGTCAATGATTTGCGCAGCCTGCTGGGTGATACCAGACAGTAATGGGTCAACCGTACCTAATAATAAGTTTGCTGAATAACCGCCTGAAACCCCTGCAAATGCAGCGGCAAGGCCAGCTAAAGGATGACGTCCTAATGAATGGAAAATGATAGCGGCTAACGGAATAAGTACCACATAACCCAATTCTGCCGCGGTGTTTGACATGATGCCTGCAAACACGATCGCCATTGTCGTTAATTTACGTGGGGCTTTGGTTACAACCAAACGCATGGCAGCAGAAAGCAAACCTGCTCGTTCTGCAATTCCAACCCCTAATAATGCAACTAATACCGTCCCTAATGGTGCGAAACCGGTGAAGTTAGTGACGACGTTAGCAATAATTTTTCGGATCCCTTCGGCATCCAATAAGCTAACGATATGAATAATACCGTCTTCTGCACGCCCTTTTGCCCCTTCTGGGCGAGGGTCTGGCACGCTGACACCGAAATACTGACCTATTGCTGAAGAAACTAATAAAATTGCAATTAAAATAATAAATAAGATGACGGGATGTGGTAGTGCATTACCTAGCCACTCAACCGTTCGCAAAAAACGGCTTCCCTCTTGCTTCTTTTGTTCCATATTTTCTCCTTATAAACAAGAAAAACGGACATTACACAATGTTTTTGCTTTTTGCTATTTACAAATAGATAATTTTAAATAAACAAAATTCATACAAATCAGATATAAAGTTCAACATAATTAAGAATGATTTATTTCAATTAGTCGTTAATATTTATAATTTATATAAAGTTGATAGTTAAAACTAAAATAAACAAGATAAATTAATTTCTATAAGTGTGGTCAACATAACAATTTTCATATTATCCTTAGCTTTTTTCCGCCATTTATCACTAATTAAATACCATTTTTTAGCAGTTTTATTTTATAAAAATAGCCAACCCCTTATTTATCAATACTCGATAAAACCTTGCCAATAACTCGGAATAACAAGCGCAATAAAGAATAATCTACCAGGTTCCTTTATATTGATATAGGGGGCTATAATAGTAAAAAATCAACTCATGGAGTCGCTATCATGTCAGTTATTGATCTTTGGGCAGAACGCCATATTCAAGAGGCGCTGAATAAAGGGGAGCTTTCAAATTTAAATGGTGAAGGGAAAGCTTTACAGCTTGAAGACGACAGTTTAGTTCCACCAGCGCTAAGGGCTGGATATCGCATATTAAAAAACTCAGGTTATTTACCTGTAGAATTACAACAAAGGAAAGATGCTCTAACGCTAAGCCATATGCTACAAGGTCTCTCTGTGGACGACCCCAATTATACGTCGATGAGTAAGCAATTAGCTTTACTCGAACTAAAACTCAAGCAAGCCAATGTAAATACTGATTTTTTACATGGCAACTATGCAAATTCAATTTCTGAACAAATAACCAATAAGTCAAATACCAAATAATGTAGGCAAGCCTTCCAATAAATTAACCCATCATCTATTTGCTATTTATCTTAATCATTTTTCCTTTATTTATCTTTGATTGGCTCATTATTAAAAACATCCCTCAATAGTCACATTAAGACTATTTACCTCTTTTTTATGCGGTTATCCAAGTATTATCAATCCCGATTTTATACTTATTAATAAGCAAGGGATGGAAAATGGAACAGAAGCAATATTCTAATAAATGGCAAAAACGTTTCGATTTCTTTGATAAGCATGGTGCTCCTGATACGCCTGAATTCAAAGCAGCGTTAAAAGCCGCCTCTTTCGGTGAGCGTATTCTCATTAATATGAACATTTTTGCCTTTTTCTTCGGTATTATTTATTTCCTCATTTTAGGGCTTTGGAAGAAAGGGTTAGTGATGCTTGGTATCACTCTTGGGGTTGCTCTCGTTTTGAATATTATTGATTTTATGATTGGCGGAACAATTCCTAACGCCGTCTTTACTGGGGTATCTGTCGGTATGTCAGCGCTGTGGGCCATGGTTGCCAACTATGCTTACTATATTAAAGAAACCAAAGGATTGGATAACTGGAACCCATTTGAAGGGATCCGCATGCTGTAGATAGCAAATATTGTAAAGATTGGTGGCTAGCAAAGCTGCTAATTTTTACAAGGTACTAAGTTAATGCCCTGAATTCGATATTCATTTGGTGTTCTGCCATAAAATCGACGAAAAGCTTGGCTAAATGCCGAATGAGATTCATAACCGACAGATAATGCAATTTGTTCTATTGAGGTATTGGTTAGTAATAAGCTTCCTGCAATTTCCATTCGTTTTTGTAATAGAAATTGCATCGCTGTTAATTGTGTTTCTGCTTTTATTCGTCGTTGCAATGTACTCACTGACATACAAAAAGCAATTGCCATGTCTTCACAACTAATAGGATGGTGTAGGCGCAGTTCTACCCATTGAGAAAGCTCATCAATCCATTTATTTTCAGATTTTAACTGGGCCAATAATAGACGGGCAACCGTAAAATTATGTTCGGGAGCTTGTGGGAAGTTTTGCAACCAATTCAAAAGGCCAATTGCGGCAGGCGTCAGAGTAAACTCCGTCATTTTTTCACTCAATGCCCATTGTGCTGTGGCGGGCATTTCTAATACATAATTTTGATTTCCTAACTGCCCGCTAAATGCATGGCTCACACAAGGCGGGATCACAACCCCCTTTCCTGCATTTAATAGATAATGTTGCCGGTACATATTGATTTCCATCTGCCCAGATAACGACAACACAACTTGCCACTGCCCATCATGTTGATGAGAAATGACTTCGTCTGAATATTGGCGAAAATGAAGTTCAGGCAATCGCAAAGGGTCACACTCCTACTGATACAGATAATAGCAGTATAACCTTTTTACTAATAAATGGCAGTGATGCCAATGCGCCACCTATTGAGGAAAGTGAGTGCAACAAAAACGTTAAATGCTCTAAATAATTCGTGTTATCGCTAGGCGGCAAGCAAAGTAAGCCCTAGGGGCATACAAAAGTATGCGACTGAGCGAGTGAGTGAAGCCAACAACGCAATAACACAAAGTATGACGAGTATTAGAAGTATAACGAGCATTATGCTAATAAAGCACCATTTGGCAAAGGCAGGTTAAATTCAGCAAGGACAATCGCCCCCGTTTCGTCAGGCGCCCCCGTGATCAACACTTCAGATTTAATGCCTGCTATACGCTTTACTTCAAAATTACACACACACAGCACTCGCTTACCAATCAAGTCTTCAGACGTATAATTGACGGTGATCTGTGCACTTGAGCGCTTAATGCCCAATTCACCGAGATCAACCTCCATTATATAAGCGGGCTTTTTAGCTTTAATATTAACTTCTGCACTAACAATAGTCCCAACACGCATTTCAACACGGGTAAAATCATCCCATTCAATTATGTTCATTCATTTTTCCTAATTAGATTATTTATAGAACGTAAATTAACATAGGATAGATCCTTTCTTTTATCGCCAAACCATCACTTTGTATCGTGAAACAGTCATACTATCGTATGATAAAAAAATAGCCCTCACGAAAATACATTGAGGGCCAAATAATGAACGAAAGAAAGATGCAACAATGGTCTAAAAATTAATTACATAGTCGAGAATGTATTCATAATAATCCCACCACTAATGATGAGCCCCATCGCGAATACCGCTGGAAAATCGGGTTTTTGTTTATATAAAACCATAGAAACGAGTGTCACACCGACAATACCAAACCCACACCACAGTGAATAAGCGACACCAACTGGGATATAGCCCATTGCTCGAGTTAAAGCGAAATAACACAGGCAATAAGCAATAATAACTAATACGGATGGACCCAACTTGCTAAAACTATTGGTCTTTTTAATCATTGAGGTGCCCGTTATTTCAGAGCCAATAGAAAGTGCTAACCATAGAAATCCAGTAAACATAATATTCCCCTTAGCTTTAAATTAATGAGCTGTGTTATTTTTTGCGGATAATAATGAAGACTCTGTTTCATCTTTAGGTGGCTCAGTTTCTTCTGGATCATCTGAGCCCATTTTGGAGAATAGATTCATGATCACAATACCACTTGCGATCACCGCCATGCCAATCATGGCTGCGGTATCAGGATGTTGCCCATAAAATAGCATACCAAGGGTTGAAACCATTAGGATCCCAGTACCTGACCATGTTGCATAAGCTAAGCCAACAGGAATGTATTTTACCGCGCGGGAAAGTGAGTAATAACAAATAACATATAACACAACGATTAATGCCAATAATAATGATTTGGTCATACCTTCGCTATTATCAAACATTTTTAAGGTCGATGTTGCTGAGGTTTCAGAAATAATAACCGCCAGCATCCAAAGCCATGACTTTGCTTTAGGGGACATAGATAATACTCCTACGATAAATAGAATGATTAAAATTAATTTTTAATTTAATAACTTTATTTTTTAAGTGACTTTAAATAATCGATTGCTGAATCCGTTAATTTATTTTCATTCGCACAATACCCCCTAGGGTTATTCATTACTTCCTTTAAAGTAATATAGCGATTTGGATGTTCATTATTTATTTCAGGTTTTAATTCCTCAGTAATTTCATTGACTATAAATTTTTTTTCTACTTCGTTTAACGAGCCAAAATGAATTCCTAAATTAATAGCCTTACTGATATTTTCTTTAATCAGACGATTATAATTTTCGTTTTTATTTAAACCTAAAACCTGACTTAACTCACTTTCAGGGCAACAATGATATTTCAGTGCCAATATCGACATGTTTTGTGATAAGGCATGTAGGGCTAGCTCACTTTCCTCACTCACAAACAAACCATTGGCTATCTCACCAACCACTTTTGCATCAATAAACGGTAAAAACAGGCTGTCATAATGACTTAACCTACTTATTGATAAGGTACTTTTATTTACAACACTTCCCAATTCAGCCCATTTTTCAACATCAGCGGACTGAAGCATGGATGCGGTGGCATAAAAGGAAAAAGAAACAGAATCTAGCTGTGCCAGTCTTTGGTAAATCGCTTGCTGATACCCCTCAACAGGCGATAGCACAACCAGAACTTGTCGCTTCAACTGACGTAAAACTTGTTGCACAATTCGCTCGATCCGTTTTTCGTTCATTTTGCCACCGCTCCTTAGCCTGCAATGAATACGCTATCGTTATTCCGTAATCCCGCTGCGTTCGCTTCATCGGTATCAATATGAAATTCAAGAGAAAACCGCTCATCGACTCTCACGACAACTTCATCAAACACTAAGCTGCGTTCACCTTCAGTACGGATATTCACCTTTTGCCCATTCACTACATTTAGTGCTCTTGAGTCCATCACACTCATATGAATATGGCGCTGAGCACAAATGACCTGTGACTCAAGATTGACATGTCCTGCTGGGCCAATCAGTAAAGCATTACCCGAATTCGTCATATCCCCAGACTCTCTCACAGGAGCTTTAATGCCAAGGGCAAAACAATCGGCTTTAGACACTTCGAGCTGCGTTTTTGGGCGAACAGGCCCTAGCACTCTGACTTTGCTAATAGAGCCTTTTGGCCCCACGACCATCACGCACTCTTTCGCAGCAAATTGCCCCGGCTGTTTTAAATCTTTGAATGGCGTTAGCTGATAACCTTGGCCAAACAACGCTTCAACGTCCTGCTGTGAAAGGTGAACATGACGGTTAGAGATGCCAACAGGGATAGCGATGTTAGCAACGCCATTTTGTGCCGGTGTATAAGCTGAAAGCCGAGCCAGTATTTTCCCCATCAATTGCTCATTCATCATGATTTTTTCCCTTTACGCGGGTCATTTTTGATGTCTTTCACATTGATATCGGTTTTAACTTCAGCCACTGGCGCTTCAGTTTTAGCTTCAATAACTACTTTTTCCACTAACTTTTCTGTTTTTGCTTCTGGTTGAATACTTTTCTCTAATTCGCCCTTTTTACTTTTCACTGTCAGTAATTTGGTGATCACACTTTCTTCAGGCCGTGCAATCACTAATGAACCGACTAATAGTTGGCTACTGGCGATCACTTCAATGCCATGGTCAACTGCGGTGCGAACGGCACTGATTTCGCCTTGAAAACAAACGGATACCAGTCCAGAGCCGATTTTTCGATAACCTACAATTTCTACACTGGCGGCTTTACAGGCTGCGTCTGCAGCCTGTATGGCGGATGTCAGCCCCCGAGTTTCAATTACGCCTAAACTTTTCATCTGTCTCTCCTACTTAATGACGAACCAGTCGAATATCGAAATCAAATTGTTTGAAGAATGCTTCAAGTTGATCTAACTCTTCTGCACTATAGGTTGGGTCTTGTTTAACGGGATAAATCATATCCAGTTTGTCGTATTTGCCGCGTCCCAACTGGTGATAAGGCAGAATATCAATACGTTTTACATTGCCACGTTTGGATAATTCCATCGCATAGTGAATCGCCCCCGTGATGGCATCAAAAGAGTCGTTATAGCCGCGAACCAATGGCATTCTCACTACAACGTTGGCACCGAGTTCAACCAACCTTTCAAGGTTGCGGCGAACATTTTCATTGCCAATACCGAACAGGTTTTTATGCTGTGCAGTATCAATATGTTTAATGTCATAGAGGAATAGGTCGACAACTTCAGCTAACTTTTCATAGTTTTCTAACGATGTAGTGCCTTGGGTTTCTATTGCGGTGTTGATCATCATTTTTTTACACTCACGCAGTAGCGCAACGGCAAAATCGGTTTGTAGGCTCATTTCACCGCCACCGATTGTCACGCCACCACCGGAAGAAATATAAAAATCATAATCTTGCATGATGATTTCCATCATTTCGGCTACTGTGACATCCTTCCCCATAATGTCTAACGCACCACCAATACACACTTCTTCGCATTTACGGCAACCAATGCAGTCAATACTACGATTCACGCGGTGAATTTGTTCACCTTGCTCATTAATGGTTTTGTAGTGGATCCCTGTTGGGCAGACATCAACACATTTTCCGCAGTTGACGCATTTGTCATGGGAAAACATCACTTGGAACTGGCTGCTTAGCCCTTCTGGGTTGGCGCACCATGGACAACGAATATTGCACCCTTTTAAGAAAATCAATGTGCGGATGCCATCGCCATCATAA
Source organism: Providencia sp. PROV076 (assembly GCF_028483405.1). Taxonomy (NCBI): domain Bacteria; kingdom Pseudomonadati; phylum Pseudomonadota; class Gammaproteobacteria; order Enterobacterales; family Morganellaceae; genus Providencia; species Providencia sp. PROV076. The sequence continues at coordinate 49,359 of NZ_JAMPRR010000002.1, forward strand.
ATCGAGTATTTTTGGATATTAAATATCCGACCTTTAATCTCTGCCGCGCTCATCATTGCACCTCTAAAACTATGTTTATAAATCAAAATTTATTATTGTTGTTATGAAATAGCCGGTATAAAATGGCAGGTATAAACTCATACCTGCCTACATGGGTTTAGAACTTCTCAATTACAGTACGGCTAATAATTTCATCTTGAACCTCTTTACAGAGTTCCACGAAGTAAGCACTGTATCCTGCGACACGAACGATTAAATCACGATATTTTTCAGGCTCTTGCTGGGCTTTTTTCAGCATTTCGTTATCTACATAGCTGAACTGCATTTGCCCGTTTCCTAAGATAGACGCGGTTCTCAGCAAGGTGATTAAGCCATGACGGCCTTCTGGCGTGTCCAATAAGCCTTTTAAGAACTTAAAGTTATGCACCATACCAATGTTCATCGTTTCAACATTCATTTTGCTGATTGATTTAATAATGGCAGTTGGGCCTTGTTTATCCGCACCTTGTGTTGGGCTGATACCATCGGATAGCGGCATCCACGCCAAGCGACCATTGGCACTCGCGGCGGTTAACTCACCAATCGGTGTGTTGTTGGAGATAGATAAGGTTCCGTGGCTCAGTGTTGAATACAGCATGTCGTACTTACGGCACTCACGCTCTGTCCACTCCGTAATATCCAGTGCATATTGGTCAACATAGTCATCATCGTTACCAAACTTAGGCGCATTTAAGCAATCACGACGCAGTTCGTCATAGCCTTCAAAGTTGGCTAGCAGGCCATCACGAATTTGCTCAAGGGTGTAGCGACCATCTTCGTAAACTAATTTGCGAATAGCGACAATGGAGTCAACATAGGTTGCAAGACCAGAGAAAATCAGCCCTGGGCCGTGGTTGATCATCGCCCCACCCGCTGCAACGTCTTTCCCTTTTTCCATACAGCCTTCCACCAGCAAGGACATTAATGGTTTTGGTGCCACATCGCGGTGAACGCGTTGGCTGATGACGGTACCGATAGCGGATAAGCGAACAATATGAGCAATCTGCGCTTTCACTGCATTATCAAAGTCTTCGAATGTTTTCAGGTCACGTAAGTCACCAGTATCTAGACCTTGATAGCTATCGAATAACACCATGCGACCACGATTTAATACGAATTCAATCGCAATTGGCCATTGGGTGTAACCCGTTGAAGTCCACTGATAAATACGACCTGATTTTTGTGGCTCAACACAGCCCATCAAGCAGTAATCACGCGCATCTTCAAAGTCGAAGCCTTTACGCAGCATCATTTTGATGTGGGAATCGTCGAAGTGACATGCAGGGAAGCCCATACCGGCTTTCACGACATCAACGATTTTTTCCATGTATTTCTGTGGTGATTGGTTATGAATACGGCATGCCAGAGAGGGCTGATACACTTTAACGAAACGAACCGCATCCATAATTAAGTAGGTCAGGTCGTTACAAGCGTCACCGCCTGAACGTTTTTGTCCACCCACTGTTAAGTTGATAAATGGCTGATAACCGGCGAAATATTTTGCACCTAATTCGCTCGACATCCACATTAACTCAGCACATTTGATGATAAACGCCTGCATCATTTCTAGCGCTTGGTCTTGGGTCAAACGGCCTGATTTGATGTCGTTTTCATACATTGGCAAACAATATTGGTCGAGGCGTCCTAGAGAAAGACCGGTTTGGTTCTCTTCGATTTCAAACAGTGACTCAACCGTCCAAATGCTCTGTAATGCTTCTTGTAACGTCGCCGGTGGGTTCGCTGGCACATTTTCGTTGACTTGTGCAATAGTTAGCAATTCTTCACGACGTTTTTGGTCTGACTCCAACACTGCTAATTCACGAGCGTGGGCAGCAATACGGTGTGAATACGCCACAACCCCTTCACAGGTTTCAATTGATGCTTTATAGAAATAAATGCGGTCAATATCATCAGGGTTTTCCATGCTTAATTCAGCCAGTTTCGCCTGAGCATCTGCTTTGATACCATTCATTCCTTTGGTGAATAACAGCACGTCATAACCTGGGCAGGTATCGCCACCACCGTTAATTTGGTGATAAGACAAGTCACTGACAAAGGTTTCACCGCTGAATTCCCACACCCCCGCTTCGCGGTATTGAGCCTCACAAATCTCATCCAGTGAACGACCTTCCCAGAACGGAGCGATTTCTTCACGGATCACTTTTTTGTCTTCTTCAGAGATAACAAACGGGTCTTGTGGACGCGTGCTCATGGTATCAAGTTCTTCGACTACCCAACGCCATGCGATATCCGGTGAGAAGGCACCCGCACGGGCTTTACCACATGGATGCCCCACAATCAGTTCTTCCGGCTGAATTAAGATTGGCGCAGTTTCACAAGCGCGGCGGAATGCTTTCGCACGCAATAGAATTGGCGGTAAACCCGGGTTATTTTTAACAACTTCAGTGAAGGCGAGTGCGCGATAAATAGACACACTTGGACGCGCTTCTAAGTAACGGTTACGTAAGCGTTGTAAGCGAGGCGTTAAGCCTTCCATCACTTTGAATTCGGTTTCTACTTGTGCCGTTGGAGCAACATAATTCGCATTTGGTGCAGAATATTGCGGCTGAGCGCTGTTTTTTCCACAATATAAGCGAACTTTCAATCCATTATTGATAGCACTGATATTTTCATGAGCGGATAACATCATGGCAGATAATTCGTTAATGCATACACGCGGGTCATTCAGATAAATGCCATCTTTCAATGCATCGAACATTGGGTAGCCATCGACTTGCTTGGTTGAGCGAACTTCAGAGAGTTCAGCCAGTTTCAACCATAAACTTTCTACAATTTCATAAGCTTGTGCTTGGGTTAAGCGGCCTTGTTCGATATCACGTTGATAGAATGGATAAACGGCTTTATCGAACCCCATTGGGTTCACCGCATAACTGCCATTTTCTAGATGTAAAATTAGCTGAAGCAAGTAGAAAGCTTGGCAAGCCTCTTTGAAGGTTTGCGCTGGTTTTGCCGGCACATTGCGTAAAATGGCGGCGCTTTCTTGCAATTCTGCACGACGATATTGATTAGATTCTGCTGCCGCCATGCTCTCTGCTTTAGACGCTAAAGCTTGTGCAAAATGAATGGCCGCATCACATGCGTAAATTGCTGAGCGGCAGTTATTCGCTTCATCAATGCTATTACGGCTAACTGCACTGCCAATGTTTCTAACTTTGTTTTCTAACTGCGCTTTGATAGCCAAGAAACCAATATTTAAAACCGCTAAGTAATCAGGCGCATCCACTGTGCTATCGCCAGCTAAAAAGGTATAAATACTGTGGCTGTTGATTTCATTTTCAGTATGGAAAATGGCACCACGAGGGGTTGATGATTGGCTACCGATGATCAGCTCATCTTGGCCAATAAATGCAGGAAAATGGCGGATAAATTCATAAAAACGTTGTGCAGGTTTAATCGCCTGTGGTGCGCCAGACAGTTGGTTGCCAAGCGCTTCTAAAATATTCGCACGTTCAGTAATAATTGAGCTGTTGCGGGCACTTAAGCGTTCAGCCAGCATTTTTACGCGTGGGGTCAAAGCATATTTATTCATGTTAGCCTATCCTGATGTTCTTTCTAGTTTGTTGTTCATCACATAAAAGCGTTAACTGTTAAAAAGACTGTCTATACAGCATTTCCAGTTGCACCTTGCTCACATCCCGTGGATTGGTCGGAGTGCAACTATCTCGCAGTGCTTGCCCAACCATTTCCCCTAAACGGGCGTTAAAATCGAATTCATTGGTACCGGTTGCTTGAATGCCTTTTGGCATATTCATTTCATCTTTCAATACGTTGATTGCCATAATTAAGCTTTCAACGCCTTCTCGTATTGTTGAGGCAGGTAAATTTAAGTTTTTCGCGAGATGAGCGTAACGTTTTGCAGCTTCGTTATCGCATCGCCCTTCTAAATCCGCATTGAAGGCCACAACTTGTGCCATCAATAAGGCATTTGCACGACCATGTGGAATGTGGAATACGCCGCCTAATGCATGGGCTAAACTGTGTGTTATCCCTAGTGATGCGTTAGTAAAGGCCATTCCCGCAATGCATGAAGCGTTGTGCATTTTTTCGCGTGCCACTAAGTTGCTACCGTCCCGATAGCAGTCAATTAAATGACCAAATACTAATTGCACCGCTTTTTCTGCTAGGGCATCAGAAAAATCAGATGCAGTGCGAGAAACATAGGCCTCAAGGGCGTGGCACAGCACGTCCATACCTGTGTCAGCCGTAATAGAAGCGGGTACTGACTTCACCAGTGCGGGATCTAAAATGGCGACATCTGGCAACATAAATTCGTCAACTAAAACCAGTTTTTCAGACTGGGACTTGATCACTGAAAATGAAGTGACCTCCGAGCCCGTCCCACTGGTAGTTGGGATCGCGATAAACTGCGGTTTAACTCGATTGACGTCTTTTTTCGTGTGCCAGAGGGAGTAAATAACAGCTTTCGCAGCATCAATAACCGACCCACCACCGAGTGCAATCACCACATCTGGATATTGCTTATCCATGATTTTCATACCTTTAACGATGGCTGAAATGTCAGGATCTGGCTCAACATCGTCGTAAATCGAAAAGGCGATGCCACTTTGGGTTAGCCTGCGAGTGACTTCATCAGCTAAGCCAAACTTCACCATCGCTTTGTCAGTGACGATAAAGGCATGGTGAGCACTCATTTGTGAGATAAAATCCAATGCGTTAGCACCGAATTGGACTTTAGGTTTAATCAAAAACTGGTTCATGCTGTTTTTACTCCTTGGTATAAACCTTCTCAACAATGGCAACCACTGACATGGCTTTGTAATTGTCTTTATTCAAAGCGAAGTAAGCTTCAGCTAACACAATGTCGTTAATACCTGCGCCAACACTGTCGACTGCCACATACGTTTTGTTTTTCAACGGTTCAAGGTCATCCCCTAGCTTGGTAACCATTAATAAGTTACTGCCACTAAGTTCTTGGCATTTCTGCGTTGCAACAACATGTCCGACTACCTTTGCGAGGATCATGGTTTATACCGCCTTATTCCAATGAGTTACTTATTTAGGCGTCCGAGAACAGCCTTGATGATTTGCTCAACATTTTCTTCAGTGATGTCGCCTTGAGAAACCACCGCTTCAGCAATCGCAGCTGTTGTTACCGCACTGCCGAATCGGTCATCGCCCGTTGGATTAACCACTGCTGTTGACACTGCAGCTGGATTACGGAAACGGTTATCATCAAAAATGCTGACTTGAGGTTGACTTACCGTAGCCGGTGCTGTTGGCTGAGCCACTGCACAAGGCTGGGTGGGTTGCCTTAAATCATCAATGGAACGCACGCCATAACCCACTTTACGAATATTCAGTAAGTTCATTGGGCCAACGTTATCAGAGCTAGAACCGCCGCCAACTGCACCACAGCCCAGTGTTAACGCTGGCGTGATATTCGTCGTCGCACCAATTCCGCCCAATGCTGCTGGCGTATTGATCAAAATACGATTAACGGGTTTTTCTAAAGAGAACTGGCGAATGACATCTTCGTTTTGCGTGTGGATCACCAAGGTATGGCCGAGACCTTCGTTGGTCAGCAAATCAACCACGCGATGGCAAGCGGATTGCCAATCTTCCTCAATATACATCCCTAAAATTGGGCATAATTTTTCGCGGGAGTATGGGTTTTTCGGTGATACGGTGTCTTGCAACGCAATCAACACACGTGTGTTAGCCGGAACAGTGAAACCTGCACGTTGGCTGAGTGTAATGGCATCTTTCCCCACCACTTCTGGGTTGATGGTGCCGTTCGCTCTAAGCAACATCGATGCTATGCGTTTCGCTTCGTCTTCATTCATGAAGTAAGCGCCTTGAGCGAGTAATTCACGATGAACTTCGTTGTAAATACAGCGTTCTACAATGATGGATTGCTCAGAAGCACAGATCACACCGTTATCAAACGTTTTACTGGTGATGATGTCACTTACCGCCTGTTTGATATTGGCGCTACGTTCAATAAATGCAGGGCCATTACCTGGACCGCCACTAATGGTTGGTGTACCGGATGCGTAAGCTGCACGTACCATGCCTTCGCCACCCGTTGCCAAGATTAAAGAGACGTCTTTGCTGTGCATCAGTTCTTTCGTTGCTTCTAAAGTCAGCATTGTGACAGCATCGACAATTCCAGCTGGAGCACCCGCTTCTAATGCGGCTTTTTTGACAATTTCTAATGTGCGGAAACTGCAGGCTTTGGCATTTGGATGAGGGGAGAAGACAATGGCATTACCCGCCTTCAAGGCAATCAACGTTTTGTAGATGATGGTAGATGTTGGATTAGTAGAAGGAACTAACGCCGTGATCACACCAAGAGGAACACCCACATCCATGACTTTGTTGATTTTGTCATCATTAATGATGCCAACGGTTTTGAGATCTTTAATGTGTTCATAAACACGCATTGAAGCAAAAGTGTTTTTCAGGACTTTATCTTGCCACTTACCAAACCCAGTTTCTTCGTTAGCCATTTTTGCCAGCTCTTCTGCATGAAGTGCGGACTCAATTGCGATGTGTTTAACAATATTATCGATTTTTTCCTGCGAAAATGTCGCAAACTCTTTCTGCGCTTGTTTCGCGTTTCTAACTAGCTCTCTTGCCAGTTGTCTGGATTGCAGATCTTTGTCTAATGCAACCATGTCTTCCCCCGTATCGGAGCCAAAATTAATTCATTCGCTTGTCGTGTTATTGGCTTATTAGCCAATGACTTAGGCTTTGTGTTGTTGTGCAATTTTGCCAATATCGTTGTGTGGTCTTGCAATCACACGTGAAGTCACCACTGTTCCGATACGTTTTGCAGCCTCAACACCTGACTCAACCGCAGCATTAACGGCACCGACATCGCCTTTAACCATCGCTGTTACCAGCCCTGAACCGACATTCTCATAACCGATTAGCTCGACATTTGCGGCTTTACACATGGCATCAGCAGCTTCAATACAAGCCACTAAACCTTTGGTTTCAATCAGACCAAGTGCTTCTTTCATAAGTAATTTCCTGTTTTATTCCGTGACTTTATACTGGGCGACGATTTTCTGAATATCGCTATGAGGACGAGCGATAACCAGTGATGTCACAACGGTGCCAATACGAGAGGCAGATTCAACACCTGAATCCACTGCAGCTTTCACCGCACCCACATCGCCTTTGACCATGGCGGTAACTAAACCTGACCCAACATTTTCATAACCAATCAGCACAACATTTGCGGCTTTACACATCGAGTCTGCAGCTTCAATACAAGCCACTAACCCTTGAGTTTCAATAAGACCTAATGCGTCACCCATGTTTTTTCCTCCGGAAAAAGTTATGCTTTATGCTTAATAACGATTTTGTTGATATCGTTGTGTGGACGCGCAATGACCAGTGAGGTCACGACTTCACCAACACGCTGTGCTGATTCAACACCTGAATCGACGGCTGCTTTGACTGCACCGACATCGCCTTTAACCATTGCGGTAACGAGGCCTGAACCGACATTTTCGTAACCAATTAGCTCAACATTTGCCGCTTTGCACATGGCATCAGCTGCTTCGATACAAGCCACCAGACCTTTTGTTTCAATAAGACCTAATGCATCACCCATTGTTGTTTCCTCCGAGAAGCCTTCTTTATTTTTCTTTACCTTCGATATTCCAAGCTAATGTGTCCGAGTACATGTCTCTTGAAATATCTAAGTAATCATTTACGCCAATGGTGTCTGCGCGGTGATCTATTGAACGCAGCCTTTGGCTTCAAACCCACTATAGAACTGAAAAATAAAAACAAAATATAAATCCACAAAGCACAGATATTTAGTTTTTAAGGCTGATAATTAGAGTGAACACTCAGGTCATTTATGTGTTTATGCTAAAAAAACCAAAAATTCACGTTTGAAATTTGAGGTGAAAATTGAAGGGAAAATGTATTTAGAGCTATTTATGAAGGATTGTTAATGAGGTATTACTAAGCTGCTATGCCTACGTTTTTTCTTCTCTTATAACTGTGCTCGTGATCGCTTTGCGGCATATTTTTACTTTCTGTTAATTCCTTAATTTATATACTCAGACCACCGCACTCTTTGAAAACCATTCGCCATAACTTCCCTATCAATGGCTATCGCGTACTTAAAAATATTCCCTTCTGCTAAATAATAAAAAATAACGGCGACAACAATTTTGCTACTTTCCATCTAAAAGTGATAAAACTCATAGGTGAAAAGAATGACACATAAATTTACTATTGCGATTGTAGGTTGTGGCCTTGGCGGTTCAGCACTCGCCCTCCTAATGCAGAATATAGGGTTTAATATTGCTGTCTTTGAACAAGCTTCTTCGTTTGAAAAAATCGGGGCAGGGATCCATATATCCCCGAACCTCATGTACATAATGGAAAAAATAGGTGTTTCAAAATCTATTGAAAAGCTTGGCTGGGAGCCTAACGGATTTATCAGTCGCGATGCCTATTCAAACAAAACGCTAAATTACTTGAAATTAGGACAGGAAATGCGCGACCTATATGGCATGCCTTACCTGACTATCCATCGAGGAGACTTACACCGTGCAATGACGGAAAAAATTAACTTAAACAATCTTCATATGGGAAAAAAGTTAATTGCGCTTAATGAGATAAAAAACAAAATTGAACTCGTTTTCAACGATAACAGTCGTTACGAGGCCGATATTGTCATTGGTGCCGACGGGATATTTTCAAAAGTAAGAAATGCAATAACTGGCACAGATATTCAATGCTCCAGCTATACTGGACAAGCTGTATTTAGGGGATTAGTCGAGCTTCAAGGGCTGGCACCTCAAATGAAACACAGTGTGAATAAATGGTTTGGTAAAGATAATAAATTTATCATTGGGTACTTTTTAGACAGAAATAAAACACAATTTTATTACGTAGCTGGTTTTTCCTTCCCCTACTGGCCTCGAGGTATTTCTGTTCAACCCGCAGCTTTACATGATGTTTTGAAAATATTTAATGAATTTCACGATGTACCAAAATCAATGCTGTCATTAACTAAAAGCGTGACACTTTGGCCATTACACGAAAGAACAGCTGATTCAACGTGGAATAAAGGTAGGATAGTACTTATCGGAGATGCATGTCATCCGATGCGACCTCATATGATGTCGGGTGCTTCGATGGCAATTGAAGATGCGGCTATATTAGTTAAATGTCTACAACAGTACGGCATTGATAATTATTCATGCGCTTTTAATCAATATCAGAGTTACCGTATAGAACGCGTAGCGCTTGTACAAAAGTTATCAAGTACAAATACATGGCTAAAAAAGAAGACGGATACAGACTGGTTATTTAAATATAACGCAATAAGCCCCGAACTACACCTTTAACGCTGTTCCTTTCACCAAGTGAAATCCAGACTATTTAAATATGGTATTTGTTACCACCTACAAGAAAGCTAATCGAACTTACTATTGGGTTTGAGTGTGCAAATATAAAGTGGGGAATTAATTGAGCTGAGTAGTAAGGCTTTGTCATTAAGCTTTTGTGCATTAAGAAATAGCCCATCATGGCTATCTGACATTTCCCGCATAAAATAGTCAAATATCACATCTGGCGATTCATCAATAGAAGAAGCGCTCGCTTCCCACTGACTAATAATATAATGACGTTCTATTGGGGAAACTCGTTTTGTCGTGTAACTAAATTTCACATAACGCTGCAAATACAGCCAGCCCGCTTTAGAATCAGTATAGCCTTCCACCACAATTGAGCCCTTTCCATTTGCGCCAAAATTGAAGTGAATATTGCCATTAACGTTTTCATCTTGCATGTTCTCAAAACGCATAATGCCTTTTGTCGAGCACACTAATAAACCATCTTGTTTATTGGAAAATAAGACCGACTGGGTATAAATCGCAACAATAATGAATAACAAAAAACTCAGTAAGCATAATACTTTTCCTGATATCTTCATGATGGTTTCCAAGAATAGTAAAAGTAGTTATCGCAATAGCTAAATGGGTTATCTTCATTGACTGCACAATGTGCAAGAAATACTCGACCCAATCCATTAGTCTGCAGTTTGTCCCCATAGAAAAAAACAAACCGTTCTTTCTCAACACACTCTAGATTTAAGTTATTTCTAACTTTATCAAAGTTTTGCACATAGTTTAGTGCGACAGTGTTATTGATCATTTTTTCATTCGATAATACATCACAACCAGAGTGCTCAAGCACCGTCATGTCAATTGGCACTGACGGTTGTTTTGATAAATAAGCCATGATAGCTAATAAAATAGAACATAATAAAAAAGCACCACTCGCAAGATACCAACAGATCTCTTTTTTTTCTGGCGTCAGTGCTGAATCTATTTTTTTGGGATCTGTAGGGACAGAGATAGGTTTGGAAGCTGGAGATAAAACAACCGCTGTTTCTTCTACGTCACTTAAGCTAGTTATTAATTCAGTTGGAGAAATTTTGATATCATCAATTAATTCAAGGGAAACATCGGAATTAAACTCTAATCGACCCCGAGCGACTGTCACAATAATATTTTCAATACCATATGGACGAAATGCTTTTCGTAATAGGCTGAGATATTGATTTAAATTACTGTTTGATGAGACTAACCCATTATCATCCCAAACTGCTTTTAATACCTCATCTCGAGAAACAACACCTCTGTGCTGAATAAAGTAAAACAATAATGCATTGGCAGTTATCGACAGCTGTGTATCCACCTCATCTTCTTTTAAAGATAAAGTGCCATCAACCGCATCATATAGAATGAAAGCATTGATTTTATATTTCACTATCGCCTCATGTGCTTATTTTATGAATAAAATTGCACTACCGTTATTATTGCTATTTTTACTTATGCGTTATTTTTACTTATGGAATTTGTTCAAATGATATTGTCGTTAACCGACTCACAATCGCATCACGCTCTTGCTGTGATAACGTTTCTCCCTCAGTCAATGACGAAAGCCACAACCCATCAGCCGCATAACGCACTAACGCGCCTAAATAACTGTTATCGAACTCATCCCCCTTTTCCAAATGGTTAATTACCCAATCTCGCCAGCACTGACGTAACACTGGCTCGGTTGGCATGGCTAAGGACAATAACGCGAGCTGAAAACTTTCATCAGATTCTTTTAATTCGCCAATATAGTGCAAATAAGCACGAGAAAAACGCCCGTAGGGATTTGGGTCATTATCCATAATGGTATGTATTCGCTCATCCATAATCCCCAACAATTGCAAAAACAGCGCATGAATAAGCTCTTGCTTCGTTGGGAAGTGATGCATCAACCCACCTTTGCTAACACCCGCTTCCCTTGCCACCGCATTAAGTGAGAGTGAAGAGATCCCTTCTCTGCCAGCAATAATGCGAGCAGCTTTCAATAGCTCCACTTGAAGCTTAATAGGATCTTTTTTTCTATGCTGAGCAGACTTATTCATGCGATGAATGATACCGACCAGTCGGTATGTTTCATTTTGACTAAAATCAAGTAACCCTGATTTGTTCATGGGTAAATCTAAATAGTGTAAGAGGACTCACAATATCGAATTATGATAAGTTGCAACTCCATAATTAATTTAAAAATATCAAATATTTTTGATGTTTAGTTATCTATATTAATTTCACTTAGTTTTGCACATCCTCAGATTATGATGTTTAATAGTGAGAGTGAAACAATGCTCTATTCAATAAATAGTGGTTTGCAGTATCCCTAATTAACTCCCCGTGAAAGAGGTTTTATCATGTCAAATCAATACAATATTGGTGTCATTGTGGGTAGTTTGCGCGCTGATTCATATAATTTAGTTGTCGCTAAGGCCATGACTAAATTATTCCCCACAAATTTCACGTTTAAATTTATCAATATTGGTGAACTCCCTCTCTATAACCAAGATGCAGACCAAAATGTGCCTCCTGTTGTGGCTAATTTCAAATCTCAAATTAAAGCCTGTGATGGCATTATTTTCGCCACCCCAGAATATAACCGCTCGGTACCTGGTGTATTGAAAAATGCGATAGACCAAGGCTCTCGCCCATGGGGAGATAACTCGTGGAATGCCATTCCAGCAGGTGTTCTTGGTGTTTCTATTGGCAATATCAGTACGGCAATTGCCCAACAGCACTTACGCAATAGCCTGACATTTTTAAACATGCCAACCATGAACCAGCCTGAATGTTTCCTAAAATGGTATGACGGTATGGTGGATGAGCAAGGCAATATTTCCCCAAAAAGCAAAGATTTCTTACAGCCGTGGGCCGATACCTTTGCCAAATTTGTTGCCCATAATGCAGTGAGTAAATAAGTCGCTGAGCAATAATGACGCGTATAAAAAAGGGCACTTCATTCTCAATCAGTGCCCTTTCTAGGAAACGTAAACGTAATGCTCAAGTCATTAACGCCCGGCTTTTAGCTTCTGAAAATACTCTTCGTACAAAATATTCGTGTTCCCAACATCGCTTTGCCATTCGCCTTTTTGGAGAACTTCTTCACTTGGGTAAAGTGATGGGTCGTTAGCAATTTCAGCCGGCAATAATTTTTTAGCTTCTAAGTTTGGAGTTGGGTAGCCAATAGATTCAGCTACTTGAGCCGCAATTTCTGGACGCAATAAGAAATTAATTAACTTATGGGCCCCTTCCACATTTTTGGCATTAGCAGGAATGGCTAAGCTGTCCATCCAGAAAATTCCGCCTTCTTTAGGCCACACCACTTCAATCGGCAAGCCAGCTTGCCTTGCAACGAATGCGGAGCCATTCCATAACATACCGACATCCACTTCCCCTTCAATAAAAGGTGTCGCTGGGTTGTCAGAGTTAAAGGCCAAAATATTTGGGCGTAATTTTTGTAGTTCTTTATACGCCTCTTCAATTTGTTTCGGGTCAGTGGTATTGCCTGAATAACCTAATTTATTGAGGGCCACTTGGAAAACTTCCCGTGCGTCATCCATCATCAGCAGGCTATTTTTATATTCAGGTTTCCAGAAATCAGCCCATGAAGTAACAGATTGTGGGTCAACCGCTTCACCATTAATACCAATCCCTGTCGCCCCCCAAATATAAGGCACTGAATAATCATTATTCGGGTCAAATTCTTTATGAATTAAATTTGGGTCAAGGTTTTTAAAATTGGTTAATTTACTTTGATCAATCTTTTGTAGCATCCCTTCTTTACTCATTTTGGCAATAAAGTAAGTAGAAGGCACCACCAAATCATAAGCACCGTCTTTATAGGTCTTTAGCTTGGTATACATGCTTTCGTTTGATTCATAGGTGGAGTAAATCACCTTGATGCCAGTTTCTTTGGTAAATTGCTCTAATAAACCGGGGGGAACATATTCTGTCCAGTTATAGAAATACAGTACGTCTTTGTTATCGTCAGCGGCAGTCGCCGTGCCAATACTTGCAGCCATTAAACCCGCTGCCAGTAGATAGGACCATTTTTTCATTACTGAGATTCCCTCAACAAAGTGTTTTTTATCCCTTAATGCACCAAGCAGCCGCTTGAATGATTTCGGGGTTATATCTAATAGGCTCAGTTGGAGCCCACCCTCTCGCCGAATGGCACTGAAAAAAGATGTTGCCCGATAAAAATGGGCAGCACCGTCGTTTAACGTATTACTTAGTTTTTTTTGAGTATTTATCCCGCATCACCCACTGGCTTAAACACACCAGTAAGAGGGACATAATCAACAGCACCGTTGCCAATGCGTTAACTTCTGGGGAAACCCCAACTTTTACCATGGAATATATTTTCAATGGCAAAATTTCATAACTTGGCCCCGTGACAAATGAGGAAACCACCACATCATCCATCGACAAGGTAAAACTGAGTAGCCAGCCGGCAACAACCGCAGGTAATGCCAAAGGCAAAATAATTTTACGCAAAATGGTAAATTCACCCGCTCCAAGGTCGCGCGCCGCTTCTAACATCTTCACATCAAAATCTTTCAGCCTTGCATAGACCGTCACCACGACAAACGGCAGGCAAAAGGTAATGTGCGAAAATAATAACGACCAAAAACCGAGCGAAACCCCAAGGATCATAAATAGAACCAATAACGAAATCGCCATAACGATATCCGGGGACATCATGACCACAAATAACATGCCACCGACGAAAGGTTTTCCTCTAAAACGATAGCGAAATAATGCGACGGCAGTGAGTGTGCCAATGGCTGTCGCGAAAGTCGCTGACAAAACCGCCATAGTTAATGAATGCCCCGCAGCTTCTAATAGGCTATCGTTATTACTCAGTAATTCATACCATTTAGTTGAAAACCCTTGCCACTGAATACCAAAACGTGACTCATTAAAGGAATTAACAATCAAAATAATGATTGGAATATAAAGATAAGCGTAGATGATGGCCATAAAGCCACCACAGAGAGTACGTCCGATCATTCTTCATATGCCTTTTTATTCAGAAGCTTAGCTGCTCGGTAATAGACATACAGCAATAACCCCATCATCGCTGTGAGGAAAATGCTGGTTGCGGCCCCGAATGGCCAATCACGAATATTTAAGAACTGGCTCTTAATCACGTTACCGATCAGTAGATTTTTCGCACCGCCCATTAAATCCGCTACATAAAACAGCCCCATTGCGGGTAATAAAACCAGCAAACAGCCTGCAATAATTCCTGGCATCGTTAACGGAATGATGATTTTCACAAACCGCTGAAATTTATTCGCACCGAGGTCTTTTGCAGCCTCTATATATGACTTATCCAATTTTTCAATACTTGAATACAGCGGCATCACCATAAATGGCAGCAATATATAGATAAGGCCTAATATGACGGCCTCCGGTGTATACATAATTTTCAACGGTTTATCGATAACACCAACCCACAGTAAAAAGTCATTTAAGTACCCTTTGGTACTGAGAAAAACTTTTAACCCGTAGATACGGATCAATGAATTGGTCCAAAATGGCACAATTAACAGAAACAGCATCAAAGGTTGTACCCGTTTAGGTAACCTTGCCAATATAAAGGCAAATGGATAGCCAATTACTAAACAGAAAAAAGTTGCGATCACCGCCATATTGAGCGAGTGCAACATCACTTCTGCATACATCGGGTCAGACAAGCGAATGTAGTTATCCCACGTAAAAACTAAGTCAACTAAGTTGGTGTCGCTACGCGTCAAAAAGCTGGTGCCGATAATCATAATATTAGGCAAAAAGACGAACAGCAGCAGCCAGACGACTACCCCGGTGATAATAACGTTCTGCAAAATTTTATGTTTACGAATGATCATCCAGAACTACCTCCCAGCTTTCAACCCAAGTCACAGCAACTTTTTGGTTAAGGGAGTGGTCGACATCGGGGTCATCTTCATTGAAGAATTCGCTCACCATGACAATTTTGCCATCTTCCATTTCAACCACTGAGTCTAACGTCATGCCTTTATAGTTACGTTCACGAACGTAGCCAATCAGCCCTGGATGGTTATCTGCATCATTTACTTCTTCAACGCGCAAGTCTTCAGGACGTAATAACACACTAACGTGTTGCCCTTCGTTGACAGAGAGCTCAGTGAAAATATCACATTCATGACCTTCAATATTGGCACGAATACGTTTATCATCAATGCGATACAATACTTTCGCATCAAAAATATTAATTTCACCAATGAATTGAGCAACAAATAGGTTTTTCGGTTCCTCATAGATTTCACGAGGTGTGCCGTCTTGCTCAATTCGCCCTTCACGCATCACAATGATCCGATCAGACATGGCTAAGGCTTCTTCTTGATCGTGAGTCACAAAAATAAACGTGATCCCCAGTTTTCGTTGAAGGGCTTTTAGCTCATTTTGCATTTGTTTGCGCAGTTTATAATCGAGCGCAGACAATGATTCATCCAGCAGTAGGACTTTCGGGCGATTCACTACCGCACGGGCTATCGCCACACGCTGTTGTTGGCCACCAGACAGTTGGTTGGGTCTACGCTCAGCAAAATCTTCTAGCTGCACCATACGTAAGGCTTGGTCGACACGCTTTTGAATTTCAGCCGCAGGCGTTTTTTGCATGCGTAGGCCAAAAGCAACGTTATCGAAAACCGTCATATGAGGAAATAAAGCGTAGCTCTGGAACACAGTGTTCACAAAACGCTGTTCTGCAGGAATATCTGTAATATCTTGACCATCAAGAATAATTTGACCGTCATCGGCATCTTCTAACCCAGCAATAAGACGTAAAACCGTCGTTTTGCCGCAACCAGAAGGCCCAAGAATGGTCAAAAACTCACCGTTCTGAATGGTTAAGTCAAGCTCAGAAATAATTTGTTTGCCATCAAAACCTTTACTTAAAGATTTTAATTCAATGAGTGGTGTCAGAGAGGTTGTCTCAGTCATTTATTTATACACTCTATCCCTAGGAATAATGCAGATAGAACCGCCACCGTTAAAGACTGTATAAGCTTGTCGGAGGTTTACTCTGTCGACTTAACGTGACATAAGCAAATTATTTTCCCCAGCAAAGCCCAAAACCAGTAGCGCCATTTAAACTTCATAAGGCATGCATGATAAACACTGTTTTTGTAAATTGAAAGCCATTTTCACAACTTCGTTTGCCTTTCATTATGAATTCTCAATAAATAAAACAGATTTTTGAGAAAAATAAGCAACATAGCGATATATAGAATTAATCCGCCTATATCTATAGATTTACATGATACATTAGAGGGTGAAACTTAAGTCAAATACACTAAAATTCATAGGGTTAATACAATTCACAATAAAAATAATAATTATAAAATTAATAGTTTTTATTATTTTAAATTTTTTAATTAATGTATTCAGTGATATAAATCTTACTATTAGATGCACAAGAAAAATACAATAAAAACCGTATAACAAAATTATCAAGTTATGATGGTAATTATATTCAATAGGTATATATCGTGATTACACATGAAAAAATCAAATAACCGGTAACATCTATAACAAATAATTAAAGTTGCAGTTAATAATATTATTATGTGATTTAAATCTAATTTTCATTAATCCTTATCTTTTATCTCAATAAATTTAACCAACATCATATTATCCCCTGCATCCCTTTGAATATAATAATCAAATTAGTATAATCCCAAGCTAAACTGTAACTTTTAGTGATTTATTTTGTGATTTTTGTTTCATTATTGCACCTATAAATTTTACTTTGTATCTTTCGCGTTAAAC
This sequence comes from Providencia sp. PROV076, assembly GCF_028483405.1. Lineage (NCBI taxonomy): Bacteria > Pseudomonadati > Pseudomonadota > Gammaproteobacteria > Enterobacterales > Morganellaceae > Providencia > Providencia sp. PROV076. The sequence goes on from NZ_JAMPRR010000002.1 coordinate 66,581, forward strand.
CAATTAAAGAATAAACATAAGCCTGCGGGTGACTATTTTTGGAAATTCCACTGAAATTAATATGTGAGTGAGCAAAATGGCTAATAAAGAGTTTTTTTACCAAGAACCTTATCCATTATCTGAGGATAAAACCGAGTATTTCCAAGTCTCTGATAAATATGTTTCTGTAGAACAATTTGCGGGAAAGCAAATTTTAAAAGTTGAACCTGAAGCATTAACCCTCCTTGCCGAACACGCAATTTATGAATCTCAGTTTTTTTTAAGAGCCGCGCACCAGAAACAAGTCGCTGCTATCTTACATGACCCAGAAGCCAGCGAAAACGACAGATATGTTGCATTGCAGTTACTTCGCAATGCTGAAATTTCGGCAAAAGGTATATTACCAAACTGCCAAGATACGGGCACTGTCGCGGTTGTTGGGAAAAAAGGTCAACAAGTTTGGACAGACTGCGACGACGAAGAGTACCTCTCTCGAGGGATTTATAACGTCTTCCAACACGAAAACCTACGTTTTTCTCAAAATGCCCCGCTAGATATGTTTAATGAAGTCAATACTGGCACAAACCTACCTGCTCAGTTTGACATTTTTGCGACCACTGGCGATGAATATCATTTCCTGTTTGTTAACAAAGGCGGCGGTTCAGCAAATAAATCAGTACTTTACCAAGAAACAAAAGCAACATTAACTCCAGCTAAGTTAAAAAATTTCTTAATTGAAAAAATGCGGAATCTAGGCACAACAGCTTGCCCGCCTTATCATATTGCCTTTGTTATCGGTGGTACTTCTGCAGAAACAACCCTGAAAACCGCCAAACTTGCCTCTGCAAAATACTACGATAATCTGCCAACCACAGGTAATGAGTATGGCCGTGCCTTCCGTGATATAGAGCTAGAAAATGAGTTATTAGAAGCTTCACGTCATCTTGGTTTTGGCGCACAATTTGGTGGTAAATATTTTGCTCACGATGTTCGTGTTGTTCGTTTACCTCGCCACGGTGCCTCTTGCCCAATCGGCTTAGCTATTTCTTGCTCTGCTGATAGAAACATTAAAGCCAAAATAACCAAAAGCGGTTTATGGCTTGAAAAAATGGAGCACAACCCAGCCCAATACATTCCTGAGTCTATGCGTAATCAAGCTGAAGGAAAAGTAGTACATATTGACCTCAACCGCCCAATGAAAGACATTTTGGCTGAGCTGAGTAAACACCCTGTATCAACACGTGTTTCCCTCAGTGGGCCACTTATTATTGCTCGGGATATTGCGCATACGAAATTGAAAGAGCGTTTAGATAGCGGCGAAGAACTGCCTCAATACTTTAAAGATCACATGGTGTATTACGCAGGCCCAGCGAAGAAACCTGAAGATATGGTTTCCGGTTCTTTGGGCCCAACAACCGGTAATCGGATGGATCCTTATGTCGATCTATTCCAGTCCCACGGTGGCAGCATGCTAATGTTGGCGAAAGGTAACCGAACTCAATTGGTGACGGATGCCTGTAAAAAGCATGGTGGGTTCTATTTAGGCAGTATTGGTGGGTCCGCAGCAATACTTGCTCAAGAATATGTGAAAAGCCTAAATTGCCTTGAATATCCAGAACTTGGAATGGAAGCAATTTGGAAAATGGAAGTTGAAGGGTTACCTGCGTTCATTTTGGTTGATGACAAAGGAAATAACTTCTTTGAGCAAGTGCAAAATGAAACTTGCGGCAAATGTGTTAAATAGAGTTAGCCACCCTAGCGCAAAGGAGTGCGCTAACTTTCGTTAGCCGGTATGACGATGTAGCATAGCCATGCTGTTACACAATCATACAGTTACATAATCGCACAGTTATATAATCACACAGTTATATAATAAAAGAGTGGGCCAAAAGCCCACTCTTTTATTATCATTTTATACTATCATTTTAACTATCACTCACATCGATATATTACTGATATCAATAATAGTTAATTCGAACAATGGTTGAGGCGTTAAATCCACCCGTTTTCACCGTCCCCGCCTTTTTAATTGTTGCACTGTAATCACGGGTTACTGAAGTACTTCCTTGCGGTAGGCTACCAAAAAACTGGAAGTAATTGAATTTTATATTATTACTTTTATCGTCCATAATTATTAAGTTGGTGCCATTTTTTAAATCAATCGCATATTCACCATTCAGTGGATCAGTCGTTTCAAAATTGATATTCATAGAGAAATTATCAAGACAACCTCTTTTCACCGCTTGGACTTGAAAATCCTTTTTAAACTCTTTCCCTTGATTCAAGTCTGTAATCATTAGCTGGCCAAAATCAATTTGCTGTGACTCAGGGAAAACTTTAATATCTGCGCCGCACTTTAAGAAACGGATCCCCCGTAATCCAGATATCGAGTAGCGTAAGTTTTTCGCCCCTGGTGTCGTATTGATCCCACCGCTCCCATCAAATTGGAAAACTGTAAATTGATTATCACCCTCATAGTTACCTGATGGCGGTACAGTCCCTGTCACTTTGATATACAGTGTAAATGTCACCGTCACTGTCACGTTTTCGTTGCCACTGATTGGTTTTGTACCTAAACTCACTTTTTGTTTATCTCTCTCAAGCTGTTGGCCTTGATAGTTCGCACCGAGTAGTAAGCCAGTACCTAACTTTTGAGATGTTGGGTTAAAATACATATGAACAACGTCAACCATATTTCCAAGCACGTTGTCGCAAAAAACGGTGACTGTCAGTGGGTCAGATTGCCAAATAATTGTTCCGTCTGGTGTATCTGCCGGAATAGCTAATTGGCCAACAGGTACTGCAGGTTTAATAACCACTCCGGTTCCGGCTTCCACACAATCTAATGCAAAGGTTTTTGGGCTAATAAAAACGAATAGAAATACAATATAAAAACCATATTTTTGAATAAACCTGTGTATCATGATTTATACACCTTATAGGTAAGTAATATTTAAGGTAATTTGCGTTTTAATATTACCCACTGTTAATTCATTTCTGGGTAGATAACTCTCTAGCATGGAATAAATCGTAATTTGCTGGTTATCATCAAAATAGATTGGATAACTACGATATTCGCCATTAGGAACAATATTGCTATCTTTATCCATTAAGCGAATGCCGTAGCCATTTAGAATGGTTTTACCACCAAATAAATTGCGGTCTGTACTTGCAGTTGGCTCTGAAATAAACATGATCCTGACAACTGGATCCCTATCATCGCGATCGCGTTTTGGGAAAATGCAGTCATCAAATTTTAATTTGATTTCATGCTTAGGGCTTCTATCCCCAATTTCATTAAAATAATTCAGAGATATTGGGCCTAATTCAATATTTTGATCTATAGAGTAAAATGAAATTTTACAAGGCAATGCCACTACATTACCTGTAAAATTAAGATCACCTCTCATCATGCTACTATCTGCATAGCTTTGGCTTCCACATAGAGATAGCATGAAAAGACATATTGAAAAGTAGCAATTTCTCATATCTAAAATCCTATTGGCTCTCTTTTGACAGCTGGCAGGTCGACGCAGCGCATTGGTAAGTCAACATTTTCATCCCACCGTAATCATCCATATAGCCGGTATATAACTGATTAAAACCGCTTGTCGGCACGGAGACACTTTCCTTAGAAAGCGGAGCAATCATCACACTTTCAAAACCAGGGAAATTTTTCTGGTTGTTGTTACTAAGGTAACCCAGTGTCACGTAATATTTAGTTGGGTTTTCAATTAATAATTGTCCACCTGTATGCGTATATTTCAGCTCTTTAGCCCATACTTTGTCGCTATTATTTTCGATTTGAGGTGGCCGATAAAACATTTTTAGACGGCTTTGAATCGCAATCTGAACAACATTTTCTTTATCTGCAACAGGGGGAATTTCGCGCACATTTAAATAGAACAGAGATTCTCTATCTTGTGGAAGAGCGTCAATTCCCTCCGTTTTAATAATTTTTATTTGGTTTTTAGCATTAGGCTCAACACGTTGCATCGGTGGTAAAACCGTAAAAGGTTCAGAAACCTTATTCCCTTTTTCATCTTCCATCCAAGATTGAGCTAAATAAGGCATTGTTTTACTTTGATTATTAATAACCAGACTTATTGATTTATCTTTGCCTGGAAAAATAATTCGTGTACGGTCAATATTGATCGCAGCAGACGCAACTTGCATGCCGACAAAAACTAATGAAAATCCTAAAGCTACTACATACTTTTTACTCATACATCATTCCTTTATTGGCAAGGGATCAGGACTTTACCCTGATTTTTTTCGGCAATATTAGGTAAATTCAAACTACATTGGTTTGCGCCCGCAGCCCATTTCACTATGTAGCTTTCTTCTGGATCCACACCCGTTAAATACGCAACGCCGCTATCAGCAATAATTCCGACTTCTCTTCCTGTGCTTGACTCAATCACACTGGTACCAAGCGGTGGATAATTTCCATTATTCAAACGGATAATTGCTAAAATACGTTTTCCTTGATTCGCTTTTATTCTCTGATAACCAATTGACCCCTCAGTCAGGGTTTTACCAATAATGTTGTCATTGACATCTACATCATCAGGTAGTGTATTCATATCAATGTAAACATCTGAATTAGAAAAACTATTTAAGCTTGTCGCTACACCAATCCCAAATCGGTTTGTGACTGATTCGCCATTATCAATCGAAATCCCTGCAACATTGTCACTATCAATCATCACACGAGGCTCGTTGTTAGTCCCGTTGCGGTGCATGGCCGCACCGTATTTCGTTGCTGTCATGGAACCATACCAACTACCACCGACAGCACGATATGAGTTCACATTTTCAGTCGCATTAACATTTAATACGCCATAAGGTGATGAATATTGATAACTACCACTGATATTTGGTTCTGCGCGTCCAAGTTTGTGCTGATCACCACCAACACGCATACTCCAATAGTTGTTATTCTCGTTTGCACTGTAATAACCCACAGATTGACCAAAGCTATGGTCATTGTCTGCATACTGAGCGTCATAACTCACTGAAGCGCCATTTTCGAGTGGCACGGAGAAAGATAGATAAATTTGATTATCATCCGTCTCTTCATATTTAATTTTATTGAGTGATAATGTGCCGGAAATATTTTTAATTTGCCCAATACTAAATAACTTACTAAAACTCATCCCAAAGTTTGTTGTTGATTCACTATTCCAAAATTGGCGATGAGAAGCATTAAAATAGACAGTTAAATCCAGTGGGCTAATGTATTGATTAAAAGACGCGGTATAGACGTTTTTGTCACGTCTAAAATCAAGCACGCCGTTAGCTGCATCAATGTATTGAGGCATCGTTAAGAATTCTTTTTCAGAAAATTTATAGCCTGCGAATGTTATCTGTGAATTGGTAGATTCAAAACGTTTAGAATAATTTAAACGATAGCTATTACCTGAATAAGATCCAAAATTATCTAAATTTGCATGGGTGCGAGTGATATCAACAGAGATAGCACCAAACATATTCATGTTTTGCCCTATCCCCAAGTTCATCGCTTGATAATTGTTATTATCTACCGTTGCAATTAACCCACCAAAGATGGATGTATCACCAAATAAACCATAGGAAACTTCTCCTACAATAAACTTAGGATCAATTTTCTGTGAGCGACCAAATGGGTCGGATTGCCCCATGGTAAATTTATAAAGTAGCTGCCCCTGACGCGTTAAAAATGGCAACGATGCCGCTGTCACTTGATAAGTGGTTTTTGAACCATCTTCTTCCTCAATGGTTACATCTAAAGTACCTTGTACCGCTTCAGTGATATCTTGAACATTAAATGGCCCTGGAGCGACTTTAACTTGCTTAATCACACGCCCATTCTGTGAAATAATCACCATCGCATTCGTTTTCGCAATACCGGTAACCTGAGGTGCATAACCGCGTAATGAAGGTGGAAGCATCCGGTTATCACTAAAAATAGACGCCCCTATAAAGCGAAAACTATCAAATAAGTCAGTCTTCAAATAAGACTCACCAAGTAAAACCTTTGCACCCATTTGAGGTAAAGCACGAAAAGCGTATAACTGAGTCCAATCAAACCGCTCATTCGTTTTACCTTGAGAACGATTATATTGATATTGATAGTCAGCACGAAAACGCCAAGCTCCTAAGTTAACGCCAGCGGTACCGTTACTACTACCACTGAATGTTTCACTGTTATTTTTAGGCGCTGAGTAATTGACAAACAGGTTATAGTCGAGAAATGCGCCCGCAATCCCATTTTCCCATTGGGAAGGTGGAACCCAATACGGGTCATCATATTCAAGCCAAGCTTGAGGAATAGAAAATAAGATATTCTGATTCGCTTTATCAAAGCGATAGGTAATATCTAAATTTTTAGATAGTTCAACACACTGGCCATTATTATTTTGCAGAAGTTCTTCCTTTACCTTCTTTTTTAATGCAAAAATATTTACCATCTCTGGTGTAATACAGAGTGTTGAAGTATCTTTACTCTCTTCAATGAATTTAATTAAATACTGCCCAGATAACTTTCTACCATTCAATGTAATATCTGTTAAATATTCACCAGCAGGAATAAAATCGGGATTAGAAAACTGACTCAAATCAATATTATCTCTGTCCTTAGCATCAATAATATTCATATTAAATTCCACTGCATTCGCTATTCCCGAAACGGAAAACGCCAAAGCAATTGAAAATAATATTTTATTTATTTTAAACTGAGGCAATAGAGACATGATGTTCCCTGTCAAAAAATAAAAAAAGGAAAATAACAGGCAAATATATGCCTGTTATTTAAAATAAAAAATTACAGGTAGTTTAAAGCGTAAGTTGCTTGAGAAATAATGCTACCAGTTTCAACTTTGCTACCATTTGCTTCAACACGAGCACTGAATACTAATTTATTTGGACCATCCGCTAATGGCAACTCAACGCTGGTATCACCAACTTTCATTGTTGCGCCATCTGCGTTGATTAAACGAACACCAACACCTTTAGAAGTACCAGTATTTGCCAGTAATTCTTTTGCTGTGGTATCTGGAGTACCAGTGAACGTTACTTTAACTTTGCTAACCGCAGGGAAGACAACTACATCACTAGCATCTTTAACTTCACCTAAATCACAGTTTTCTAACTGGATATTGTATTGAACGCTTTGGCTATATTTGTTACCAGTTTCCAATACTTTATTTGCAACTTGGCCAAGGTCAACGTTGATTGTACCATCACCAGGGATTGAGCAAGGTGCATTAATCACTTTACCAGTAAAGTTGATGATGCCACTTCCTTGATCTACAGGTGCTGCGTGTGCAATACCAAATGAAGAAGCGATAATTGTAGCTAATGCAATTTTAGTTAATTTCATTTATATTTTCCTATAAAAAGACGACAGATGTACCAATCACCTAATAATCAATAAATTATTAAGTTGATATTTATTTACTGAGAGTGTAATGATAAATAAAATACAAGATCTAGGTTTTTACTAGATAAAAGTAAAAACACTACACCTTTATTAATTTAAATTATTAATTAATTTAAAAACATATAACTTTATTAATTTAATCTTGTAACCAGATTATTCTTATTTTTTTAAATTAACTATTTTCTTTATTGATAAAAACATCATCGATAAAAAAACAAATCATTTCAGTTTCTAACGCATTAGCAAGCACGTGCAAATTCTCAATATTAATATTGCACTCGCCTCTTTCATAGCGGGAAATTTTCTGCTGACTAACGCCAACAAGATTCGCTAATTCAATACCTGAAAGCCCTAAGTGCTTTCTTCTTTTTCTAATCTCTCTGCCTACTATCCGATTTACATTTATCATTAACAATAGCCCAAAATAACCTAAAATAACCTAAAATATTAAATGGCTAAATTATATTACAGATCAAAATCTTTAACATAATAAACTGCACTGATTATACACCGCTTATATATCCAAATCAAAATAGCAAGAACCAATTAAAACACGAAATTTGAGTTAATTATAGTTTTCAATATATAAAAGTAAAACTGTTTATAACGATCAATATAATAAATTAAAGCCATTGAAACCTATCAATATTTCATTATTTAAGCTTTGATTATCTTATAAGATAAAAATCACATTGTTCATATTAGTTACTATTTTTTATAAAACGAATTACACCATCTCAAGATGTTGATTTTAAATCAAAAAAAATAATAACCATCACCAATGGTAACATCGGGAAATATGCCGTAAATTTAATTTCCAATAAAATAAAGGCATTTACTGTTGATTTAATATGGTATTCATTGATTAATAAGTATTTTTATGTATTTATTTTTATAAATTAATTTAATTTTTACATTTTTAATGTTTACTTCAAAAAAACAACTGATAATGGTTTTTTTATTTTTATCATTTATTATGATTAGATTAATAGCAATTTTAACTTACTCACATTAAGGGTTTAGAATATAAAAAACTGAAATACCCTTTAAATTACTACTATTTAATCATGAATAGAGCAAGTTACTCATAATTAAAGTAAAAAAATGTCGATAGCCTTCATTAACACATATTTAGAGTAAAATAAAACAATTTATGACATAAATAACCTTTAAATAACAACAAGTTACATTTATTTCAAATTGTAACAAATCACAAATGTATATTGCAATTTTATAGAGTTAAAATGGAAAATAACAAAAATAAAACATAATAATATTAGCCTGGGGCATTACAAAATGAGTAATACAAGCATTTCACTTCGCAATTTCCCCAATAAATAGTCAAAATGACAAGAAAGACACCTATCATTATTACATTTTGCGCTCATAGCTTAAGTTAGTTTCTTGCCTTTAATGCTAAGAATAAAGGTTACTTACATGGCTAATTCACTAAATAAAGACACTTATTAAGATAAAATCACCCAAGTACCTTTAAGCAAAGTTGATAATATAAGAATATTAAAGCTAAATTAAAGATTTTTTTCGCATAATGTAACTATGAATCATCTTTTTAAGTTAACTTACCCGAAAAAAACACCTGTAACGAGTTAGTTAAACATTATATTCAACAACTTATAATAATAAAATACAAAAATAACTCATTATTTTTTGTTCGAACGACATATTTTTATCTCCTTAACCTAAGGAGATAAAAAGAATGCAATATAACCCCTACTCCACGCTGCAACAGTTCAGTTTCAACATCGCCCTAATGATAAGACCTATAACCTAGGCCGCATTCATAACTTTATTACCCAAGTCGAGCAACAAGACGTGAAAATAGTGGTGTTGCCTGAGATATGTATTACTGGTTATTGGCATGTGCCAAAGTTACCAGATGAGGCTTTTTCATGCCTTAAGTGAAACTTTAAGCTCAAATGACACTCGCTCAACATTGTGAACAAGCCCAATGGTGTATTGATGTGATATGGCAGGCTTCATTGCCTAAATCATGGCAAAAAACCATCAATGAATTAATTGATGAAGTTTATGAAATATTCTTAAGAGAAAGAGAATCAGAATAACTCCGTAATTCCTATATATTAAATATTTGAACTCTGATATTTATTGTCATTATCATCGCAAGATAGGCACATATTGATATGTCTGGTAACCAGTCAATAACCCCCCTAAAAATCATTGCTTCTGGAGTTGCACTTCCTGAGCATAAAATTTACTCATCCATGTTGGATGAAAAATTAAATAAACCAAAAGGGTTTGTCGAAAAACATTCAGGTATCGAATACCGCTTCCATGCAACTCATACCGATTCACAAGCAGTATTAGCCGCACTAGCGATTCAAAATGCTTTACATACGAACCATATCGCACCAGCCAGTATTGATATGTTGATTAATGCTTCAGCTATCCCAGTGCAAGCGCTACCGTGTTCAGCTGCGCATATCCTTGAGCAATCGAATTTAAACCAAGGTATTGCCTGCTTTGATGTCAACTCCAGTTGCATCAGCTTCATCACTGCACTTCAGGTCGCGGCTGGGTTATTAGCCACCAGTGCTTACCAACGCATCGCAATTGTTTCTGCAGATATCGCCTCGCGCGGTATTGACTGGCAAGATAAAGAATCATCGCTGATTTTTGGTGATGGCGCAGCTTGTGTTGTTGTGGAGAAAGGAGATGGAAATAGCGGAATTATTTCTTACACCCATACCACCTATACTGCAGGGATCGATTTTTGCGAAATTCGCGCAGGTGGCACAAGATGCAACCCGCGCTCAGGTATGACTGACGATGATTTTCTTTTTCATATGCAAGGGAAAAAACTGTTTCGCCTCGCGTCTTCTTTGATTGAAGATTTTATGCAACAGGTTTTCAGTGAATCGGGTTTACAGCTCAAACAAATTGGTACCGTTATTCCACACCAAGCCAGTCACCTTTCTTTAGAACATATGCGCCAACGTGTAGGCGTGACGACTGACCAACTGATTGATATTTACCGTCACCGCGGGAACCAAGTCGCGGCATCGATTCCTTCAGCACTGCACGAAGCGATTATCACAGGCCGTTTCTATGAAAAACAAAGTGCGATGCTGATTGGTACTGCCGCCGGTTTAGCGTTATGTGCCATGGTGTTGGTGCCATGAAGATCTTGGTAACAGGCGCAACAAGTGGCCTGGGACGTAATGCTAGCGAGTACTTACTTCAAAGAGGCATTGATGTCGTCGCTTGTGGCCGAAACCTCCAGGCAGGGGAACAGTTAAGCCAATTAGGTGCAACATTTATTGCCTGTGAATTATCTGAACTTACCGTTCAAGAAGCAAAAATACTCATGGTGGGCTGTGATGCAATTTGGCATTGCGCTGCCCTTTCCTCGCCTTGGGGAAAACGCCAAGATTTTGAGAAAACAAACGTTCATGCAACTCAAATATTGGCTACCGCTGCGGGGGAAGCCAAAGTTTCACGCTTTATCCATATTTCCACCCCTGCCATCTATTTTAATTTCACCCACCAGCAAAATATTCCTGAGTCTACGGTTAATAAACATTTCGCTAACCAATACGCTAGAACAAAATATTTAGCCGAGACTATGATAGAACAGTGTGTTAGGCAGTTTCCAACAACGCGTTACACTATTTTGCGCCCTCGAGGCTTATTTGGCCCTCATGATCGCGTTTTGCTACCGCGCTTGCTTGCGCAAATAAAATCACGAAAAGGAAAGTTGGTCTTACCTAATGGGGGAAATAACCATTTTGACCTCACCTATGTGGGAAATGTGGTTCACAGCATGCAGTTGGCGACGTTCAAAGAAACACTCCCCAATGGCGCCATTTATAATATTACGAACCAGCAGCCACAAGCACTTAAACAAACATTAAATCAGCTATTTAGTGAACTTAACTTAGATTGTGAAATTCGTTCAGCCCCTTACTCTTTACTGTATGCTATTGCCTGTCTATTAGAGACCATTGGCTATTTAACGGGAAAAGAGCCATTACTGACACGCTATAGCCTTGGCGCTGCCTATTTCACCATGACATTAGATAACCAAAAAGCCCAACAAGAGCTGGGTTACTATCCTTTATATAGCATGCAACAAGGCGTTCATTTAACTGCAAAATGGCTGAAACAACAGGAGAACCCATGCTAACTATTCATCAATATGAGGTGGGTTATTGCACACATCCAGGCTGTGTAGCTTTGAAAGGTGCTAGTTTTAAATCCTGTAAATTCCCAGCAAGAGCATGGCTGATTGAAGATGAGCACCAACGTTGGCTGTTTGATACCGGTTATGCCACCCATTTTTATGATCATACGCGCCATGGCATTATGCGGCTATACCGAACAGTTACCCCTGTGTATTTCGAAAGCAAAGACGCCCTTGTCAATCAATTGGCTAGTGATGGCCTAAAACCTAATGATATCAATGGCGTGATTTTGTCCCATTTTCATGGTGACCATATCGCAGGGCTACGTGACTTCCCCATCATACCCATTATTTGTTCAGGGGATGGTTGGGCTAAAACTCGCCCTTTAACTGGATTTGCTGCATTGAAAAATGCCTTTGTCAGTGGCCTATTACCTGACGACTTCGAACAACGTACTGTATTTTATGAAGGTTTCCCCAAGGTCGCGTTACCCAATGAATTGCATGTTTTAGGCGAAGGCTATGCCGTCAATCAGCAGAAAACGTTACTCATTGTCCCTCTCCCTGGGCATGCTGCAGGGCATATTGGTTTGTGTGTACTAACTAACTCAGGCTGGATATTGCTCGCAGGCGATGCGGCTTGGTCTCCGACTAATTATCGTGAATTACGCGGCCCTATGGCAATTGCCAATATCATCATGGATGATAAGCAAGCTTATTATGAAACACTAAATAAATTGCATGAGATTGATAAACGCAATGTGGTTATCCAACTGTGCCATGAAGGGGATTTATTGTGATCCTCTCGATGCTCTGGCATTACTGGCGCGCACGTCGTTTAAAATTTAAAACTCGGGATGAACTAGAAGCCCATCAACAACGGCATTTGGCACAATTCAAGCGCAATGTATTAACCAAAAGCCCCTATTTTCAGCCTTATATTCATCAAGAGTTACATGATTTCCCCATTATGAATAAGCAAATCATGATGGATAATTTTGATGAAATGAATACCGCCGGGCTTTCTAGTCAAAAACTTCTAGAATGTGCACAAAAAAGTGAGCAATCTCGGGATTTTGCCCCTAAAGTGGGGCGCTACAGTGTCGGGTTATCCTCTGGAACTTCAGGCCGTCGAGGTCTGTTCGTTGTTAGCCCAGAAGAACAAAATGTCTGGTCTGGCAGTATGTTAGCTAAAATGTTACCTAAAGGCTTGTTTAGTGGTGAACGCGTTGCACTGTTTTTACGTGCCAATAATAACCTGTATGAAAGTGTCAATAACCGTTGGATTTCACTACGTTTTTATGACCTTTTTGCAGATTTTGACCTACAACTCGCTGCGCTTGAACAATATCAACCTTCCATCATCGTTGCGCCAGCCCAAGTGTTATGCGCGATTGCTGATGCCATCAGCCAACAGAAAATTCAATTAAATACACAAAAAGTGATTTCTGTCGCTGAGGTATTAGAGCCTCATGACAAACAAAAATTACAGGAGTATTTCCCCAATGTCGGGGAAGTCTACCAAGCAACGGAAGGGTTTTTAGGCTGTACTTGTTCCCATGGTACTTTGCACTTAAATGAAGCGTTTGTGCATATTGAGCCTAATTGGCTTGATAATGACCGTTTTTCGCCGATTATCACGGATTTCACCCGTAAAACACAGCCTATTGTTCGCTATCAACTGGATGATGTGTTAGTGGTGAAAAAAAATGCCTGCCCCTGTGGCTCTCCTGAAATGGCGATTGAACGCATTGAGGGCCGCAGTGATGATTTGCTGCAACTTCCGGGCTATAACGGCAAAATTGTGACGATTTTCGCCGATCCCTGTGCAAGGGTTATTGTGAATCACTTACCTGTTACTGCCGATTTCCGCTTAACACAGCAAGGAAACTCATTATATTTACAGGCTGAATGTTCCCCTACGGAGCTGTCCCATTGCCAACAACAACTGGTAAGCTATTTTGCAAACCAACACGTTGATATTACTCAATTAGATTGGCAATTATCATCAGCTGCTATTATGCAAACACTCTCGGTTAAAAAGCGACGCATAACCCGTAAGGAAGCGAAATGAGTAGCAAAGAATTATTCACTCGCCTTATTTATTGCCTGCTCGGCTGGGGAACCGTTGGTATTGTTTATCAGTATACCGGGCAAGTAACGGGGCAGGCTCATATTTTGTCCCCCAGTGAGATTGATAATGCCGTGCCATTTTCACCCGACGCCATCTGGCTTTATCTCTCATTTTTCCTGTTTATCCCACTTGGGTATTTTCTCAGCCCTCTAAGAAAGGCTCGCTCACTCATGTATGCCATGCAGCTCTGTGCGCTGGTTTCTGGGGCGGTCTATCTGTGGTATCCCACGACCATGCTGTACCACGATTACGACTTTTCAACCTTATCTGGGCGGGTTTTGTCTGCATTGATTGATATTGATAGCCCACAAAATTTACTCCCTTCTCTACATATCTCATTGACTCTCGTCGTACTGAATGCATTATGGTCAACACAACAAAAATTTCGCACGGTTCTCGCCGTGATTTGGGCCATTGCTATTTGTGTCTCTGTATTGGTGTTAAAACGCCATTTATTTATTGATGTTGTCACTGGCGCACTCACCGCTTGTGGAGCATTAGTGATTGTTCACACTGCGAAGTTTGTCTTAAAGAGAAACACTAATGAATGAATTAACCTTTCCGATTGTTTTCATGTTAGCGGTCGTAGTCGCAGAAGGTTTAGTGATCGCTAAAACACAAAAAGGCACCGTTAGCTGGCAAGAATTGGTATTCAACCTCAATTCCGGCCATATCATGTTATGGTTATTCAGAGGGTTAGAGATTTTCTGTTACGGCTTTGTCGTGACCCACTACTCATTCAACCTCGTTGAAAACTGGCCAACCGCACTGGTGTGGGTGTTTGCGATTTTGGCTTGGGACTTTGGTTTTTACTGGCTACACCGTTTGCACCATACCTACCGTGTTTTATGGGCCGTTCATGTGGTACATCACCAAGGGGAACACTACAATCTATCATTAGGTGTGCGTAATTCTTGGTACTCATCACTGACATCAATCCCATTCTTTATGTTACTGGCGCTAATGGGGATCCCCTTAGAGGTGTTTATCACCGTTTCAATATTGCACTATACCATTCAGTTTTTTAACCACAGTGCGCTGATCCCTCGTTTGGGTTGGTTAGAGAAATTCATGGTAACGCCACAACACCACCGAGTTCATCATGTCAAGGAAGGGCATTATTCCAACCGTAATTTTGGTGGCAGTTTTATTTTTTGGGACAAACTGTTTGGTACATTTTCAAAATTGCCTGAAACTGAGCACCATTTTGGTATCAAAGGGGCTCCCGCATCTGAAAACCCGTTTATTGATAGTAATTTACCTTTTTGGCGTATCATTAAACGCCGCAGTCAACCCAAGGCAAAACCCACGCCATTATTTCGTGTAAACCAAATCGCATTAGTAATGGGAACGCTCCTCCTATTTAGCCTAGTGATTGGTTATGTCTATATTTATGGCTATGGTTACCAAGGGACGACTCAACAACAAGTAATTTTATTTATCTTATTAGCCTTAGGTACCGTGGCACTATCCGGTATTTCAGATGGCCGTAAAATTGGCCTGTTGAGCTGGTTTTTCATCGCTTGCTTGCTATTAATTTGCATTTTATTTATTTGGCAATGGACAACCCCATTTTGGGTTATTTTTACCAGTGCTCTGTGGTTGCATAGTTTATTAATGTTAATCGGTATAGGCCGAAAACCCATACAGGTGAGTGATGTCTTCTGAGCCGCTAAGGCCGTTAGGCTACCAACATCGCCATGACCAAGCGTTCCAAAAAGCATTGAACATGGCGGCCAAACACTATTTACAACAGCGGGCTGATCACCGTTTCGCTGACACACGTTTTTATTTAAAAAGTCTGGTTTTAATCTTGTGCTGCTTAGGCAGCTACGGCATAGCGTTATGTGTTAATGTGTCTTGGGCGTTTTTTATTTTTTACCCTCTATTTATTTGCTTCGCATTGTTATTGGCGATTAATTTAGTTCACGATGCTTCCCATAATGCAATTTTTAAACAGGCCAAAGCCAATTATTGGCTCAATTTTTGGGTCACTATTCCGTTGGGTTTAGACCCTGAATGTTGGCGTGTCAGGCATATTATTTTTCACCATGCGCACACCAATATTCGTCATTATGATTTAGATATCGAAGAAAATTTCGTCTTACGCCAAACCCCTTATCAGCGCTGGTACCCGTTTATGCGAGCTCAGCATCTGTATTGGCCATTAATTGCCGCAATGACTTTCCCTGCGCTGATTTGGTTCTTTGATTGGATGGACAGATTTCATTTGACGCGCGTCGCCCCTCATATGCGCCATCAAGGCCGTCGTGGTATTGGGGCATTTTTATTGGCTAAGTTACTGCATTTGATTGTTGCAATAGTCATACCTGCGTTTGTTATTACTGATATCAGTTTAGGGACCTTGCTACTCACTTACTTATTTAGCCAAATGTTTGCCTCTCTCATATTTGTTGTATTGATACTTGGCACCCATTGGGCGAAAGCAACTTTTTATACGCCTCCCAAAGAAGGCAATATGCCACATGGTTTTTATACTCACACGTTTTCAACCACTTATGATTGGCAAACCACACCTCGTTGGCTAACCTATTGGTTAGGCGGGTTAAACTTACATCTTACACACCATTTATTTCCCAATTGGAACCACCGCCATTACCCTGCCCTTGCTAAGATTATTGAGCAAACCGCCAAACAGTTTTCGATGGATTATCATTGTATTAGCGCAAAAGAATTGTTTGTTTACCAACAGCAGTTTTTAAAAGAGATGGGAACGGGCAAGAAAGCGGATGAGCACTGAGCCAAACAACCCAGTGCTTAGTTCACTACATTGATTATCTATCGATAATAATATTTTGATTTATCACGCTTTTTTCACTATTACCCACCATCTGAGCAAATTTCTCTAATGGGTCAGTCCGAAAAGCATACAAACGTTTGAGCGCAAAAGGGTTATCCCCCAATTTGACTTTTCCTTGAATGGTCGTGACGGCAAGGTGTAGCCCCGCATCTTTAGCCGCACCCATCGCTGATTGGTTATAACCACCAAATGGATATGCAAGGTAACGCTGCTCAGGTTCGAAACGACTTAAAATTCTTATCGACCGTTTAAAATCCAACATGATCGTATGTTCTTTCCGGCTAAATAAAATGGGTGAATTATGGTTATCTAAACGATGTAAAAAGTGAGTATGAGATTGGATATTAAAAACGTCTCGACTATCTTTGATTTCTTGCTTATTCATAAATTGCAAGTCATGCGCTGACCATTTTTGTGGCTGTGTTTTGATGCGTGAAGAAATAATAAACAACGTCGCCTGCTGGCGGTTATGCCTTAAAATCGGTAATGCGTAGCGATAAACTGATTTTAAACCATCATCAAATGTCAGCACGACGGCTTTACCAGGTAGGTTAGCGGATTTATTCAGATAATCTTCCACATCGGCAAGCGAAAGTGTTTGGTAACCCGCCTGTTTTAAACAATTCATTTGTTCTCGAAATGCTTCTACCGATGTCGTCGTGGATGTTTCACGGAAATACTTATTTTCACTATCTTTGAGAATATGGTGATAAGTTAAAATTGGAATGCCTTTATCTAATGCGACATCATCTAAACGCACATAACCCAGCCTATCCCCTATACGGATGGTTAGCCAAGCACTCTTTTCTCCTGCTTTATCCGTTTTAATCATCCGAGCTAACACAGGGTAGCGCAGGTTTTCCCATAAAGAGGCAATTTGCTTACGATTACCCTGAGTTGAGTTATATACCGCTGTTTTTTGGTGTGTGACCAAATAATCATAAATAGGATTTTGTAAGTCATTTAGCCTATCCACTTCAGGGACATAACGCGGTTTTTGGTTAGAAAACGATATTGTTTTTACAAATGCGTAGTCATTGCCAAACTGCATCGCGCAATAATCCCCTGAGGGAGAATAAGCGTAAAAACCGTGTTCTGCGTTAAGTTCTGCGACAGCGCGCATTTCTCCAGCAATCATCGCAAAAATAATTTCAGGCTGTTTCGTTTGCACTAGCTTTGGTGGGATGTCTGCCAACTGCCAATCGTCAGTGTTGTTGACGGTCTCAGAAGCCATAGATTGGGGAAGATAATTCGTAAATAAAATACAAAGCAATAAAAGAAATCGTCTAGACATGTTTTATCCACTATAACGCTGGGTTTCCGTAATTATTCTAAACCGACTCTAGATTGAACCCCATACCCTGATAGAAATTTTATTATTCCCCGCCACCCATTATTTTCGCCCACTAAGCTGTTATACCAATTTTAAAAATATGACCTAACCTATCACACAGAATAAAGAGATCTAGCTCATATTTATCAGTAAAAAGCACCATACAGGCACAATCTGTAAATCATTTGACAGTTTAATCCATTTCCCGCTGCTAGATTGGCATTCAACCACCTTACAACACCTGGGAACAACAATGAAAATAAAAGAAATTAGTACTTTTATCATGCACGTACCTGTCACTAATGACCTAATTGGTGACTCAACTCACAGCATTACCCATTGGGGGATGCCGGGTGTCATGATCAAAACAGAATGTGGATTAGTCGGTTATGGCCATACAGGGACACATGCCGACATCACCACTGACCGTTTAATAACCACTATTATGGAAGATGTTTTCGGCCCAATGTTACTCGGCGAAGACCCAACAGAAGTGCGCTATTTACATCGAAAACTCACTCGCAGCTCAACCAATATCTGGGTAGGTCGTGGTGGTTTGATGCAAATGGCGATTTCTGCCATCGATATCGCCCTTTGGGACCTTAAAGCTAAAGCCGCAGAGCAGCCACTATGGCAACTGTTTGGCGGTTCAAAACACAATAAAGTTAACGCCTATAACACTGACTGCGGTTGGTTGGTGCGTAGCCAAGAAGACTTAGTCGATGATTGTAAAAAAATGATCTTCGAAGAAGGTTTCAAAGCAATAAAAATGAAGATTGGCAAACCCGACCCACGCGAAGATCTTCAGCGTATTGAAGCAGTTCGCAACGCAATTGGCGACGATATCGACCTAATGGTCGATGCAAACGGTAAATGGGATATCAGTATTGCCAAGCAATATGGCCACCGTTTAAATGATTTTAATATTAAGTGGTTTGAAGAACCATTATGGCATGATGATGTCGCCAGCCATAAACAGCTTGCCGCTTATATGGACACACCTATCGCATTAGGTGAATTACTTTATCACAATGATTCATTCAAAGAATTTGTCTTGGCGGGTGCCGTTGATTATTTACAGCCTGATACAACACGCTGTGGCGGTTTAACGGCGGTATGGGAAATTGCTGACTTAGGTATGGCCTTTAATTTACCCGTGACACCACACCATGGCGATATGATGCAAGCACAATTGCATCTGGTAATGGCACATCCAGCTTGTTCTTTACTGGAATTTATTCCATGGACACTGGATTGCTTTGTTGACCCAGTCGAAGTCATTGATGGTGTTTATACCACACCAACCGCGCCTGGGGCAGGTACAACGTTAAAACCTGAAGCATTAGCTAAATTTAACGTGAAATAATGATCATTCCCTTTTTCAATATTTCATTTCTAACAACATGAAAAAGGGAAATTAATAACAAGAATTATTCATTTTAAATTA
Organism: Providencia sp. PROV076; assembly: GCF_028483405.1. Lineage (NCBI taxonomy): Bacteria > Pseudomonadati > Pseudomonadota > Gammaproteobacteria > Enterobacterales > Morganellaceae > Providencia > Providencia sp. PROV076. Next base: position 85,880 of record NZ_JAMPRR010000002.1, read on the forward strand.
CTTATTTACACTCTAAATAATTCATGCTGCAGTCAACAACACCGCAACTTGAAGTATGACGAGTATATTAGCTCTATACTCTACTCTGCTGGTTATTCAGCGGCGGGCTAAACACATAATAAAAATGAATAGATAACATTACTATCTTACAAAAAACTGGGGTGAACCATGTCCACCAATACGGATCATTTATCATCGGCTACCAGCAAAGCAATACGAAAAATAATACCTATGGTGGTATTAATGTTCATATTGGCTTATTTAGACCGTTCAAATATTGGTTTTGCAAAACAAGAGTTTCAATTAACAACTGGATTAAGTGACGCTGCATACGCATTTGGTGCAGGGATCTTTTTTATCGGCTATGCACTGTTTGAAGTGCCAAGTAATATTCTGTTGTACCGCATTGGTGCTCGGGTATGGCTATCGCGCATTATGGTCACGTGGGGGCTAGTCTCTGCCGCCATGATGTTTGCCCATGATGAAACCACCTTTATTGTGCTACGTTTCTTACTTGGTGTCAGTGAAGCCGGCTTCTTCCCGGGGGTTATTCTGTATTTAACCTTCTGGTTCCCACAAAATATCCGTGCACGGGTGACAGGCTACTTCTTATTTGGTGCACCACTGGCGTTTATCATTGGCGGCCCATTATCCGGCTCATTATTGTCGTTAGAAGGAACTTCATTTGCCTTCGGTTTATACGGCTGGCAGTTAATGTTTGTCGTAGAAGGCTTATTAGCGTCTATCGTCGGGATTTGGGTATTCTTTTACCTTGATGACCGCCCTGAAAAAGCCAAGTGGCTGACAGCTGAGGAAAAAAGTGCACTTTCCGCTAAATTAGCCTTGGAAGAAGATGCCAAAGCAGGCCATAGCCCGAAAGGCGCCCTGAGTGCGCTATTAGATATGCGCGTTCTCTACCTGTGTCTGATTTGGTTTACCGTTCAAGTATGTGGCTATGGGATTTATTTCTTCTTACCAACCCAAATCGGTACGTTGTTGGGCAGTAAAGTCGGCATACTTGTAGGCTTTGTTACCGCCATTCCACCACTGTGCGCTGCAATTGCCGTTTACTATGTTCCACGTATTTCAGAACGTCTCAAAGAACGTCGTAAAGTGGCCGCTATTACCTTTATGTTAGGGGCTGCGGGCATTGCGGTTTCTGGTTTATTCGATAGCATTCCAGTCATTGCGATTATTGCCCTGTGTGTGGCAGCGGCTGGCCACTTAGCCATGCAACCGCTGTATTGGAGCTTCCCATCGGCATACTTAGGCGGCACCGCAGCTGCATCGGGTATTGCGTTGATTAACTCAGTGGGTAACTTAGGTGGTTTTGTGGCACCAAACTTACGAGTTTGGGCTGAGGCTACCTTTGAGTCTGCCCGTGCAGGGCTCTATTTTATCGCGTTAGTCGCCTTTATTGGGGGTCTGTTGATTTTGACATTAAAAAGATTAGGTATTGAAAAACGATTTGAAGATTAATTAATTATCTTTTAAATCCCTCCCGAGCCGCATCAATGGCTCGAGTTTTCTATTACCCTATTTCTTATTTATGAGGTTTACTCGAATATTACAGCGGTTCATGATTGAACATAACCCTACCAAATGTCATGATAAAGTTAGTTAATCATGCAGGGAGCATTCAGATGAACATTGCGGTACAAAACAGCCAATTAGTTCTAACGCATGAAAATATTCTTGAAATATTAAAAACAAATAGTTGGTTTAGTAACTTACCTGATTATTTGATTTCCATCTTAATGACATGCGCCACATTGCGTTTTTATCCAGATGGTGAAATGGTTCACTACCAAGGTGACCCTGCCCGTGGTCTATATGCGGTGCTCCAAGGTTCAGTAAAAGTAAGTTCAATTTCCTCAGATGGCCGTGAATGTGTATTTCGCTATCTTTCACCAGGCAATTGGTTTGGCGAAATTGCCATGCTAGATAAATCAGCGCGCACCCATGATGCCAAAGCGATTAGCCCAACCATTTTACTGACGATATCACCGAAAGACTTAACCATGATCTTGGAAAAACACCCCGTTTTTTACCAATTTCTGAATATTTTGCTCTGTAAAGTGATCCGTAATGCCTTTACCATTATCAATGACAGTGCCTTATTGTCCGTTTCAGCCCGACTCGCCAAACGCTTGTTGAGCTTAGCAGAAGGCTATGGGGAGCCCCATGAAAAGGGAATTCAATTGAGCCTATACCTAACACAAGATGACTTGGCGACCATCATTAATACCACACGGCAAACTATCAATAAGCGTTTAGTCGCATGGGAAAAACTAGGCTGGATTGATGCAAAATACGGGAAAATTATTTTAGTTAACCTCCCCGCGCTGAAGCAGATATCTGAAGATGATGAGGAATAACTAGCTGTTATCATCCATCGTTGGGCTATCGGCAAAGAAGTAGCGGTCCATGGTGAACTCGAAGTCATCACTAGTCGCGTTGAATAACATTTTTTTGGTATTTTCCAAATGTTGCCACATGGCTTGCCGCGCCCCTTTTGGGTCTCGACGCGCTAGTGCCTGCAAAATTTGGTCGTGCTCATCACACCAGCTCTCAATCGAACGGTTATCAATGTGCTCATGAAGTTTGAGCCAGTATGGGTTACGTAAGCGTTGGCTCCACATTTGCTCAACGATCACCACCATCGCACTGTTATGGGTCGACGCGGCAATTTGCATGTGAAAGGCAAGATCCCATGTTGAGTCACGAAAACGATCCTCTTTGCGAGCATGCTTTTGAATATCAACTAGTTTTAAAATATCTTCTTTAGTGGCTTGGGTCGCGGCAAACTCGGCGATATGGCTTTCAATCAGTTGCCTTGCTTGTAAGAGTTCAAATGGCCCACAGCGACTAAATTCTAATCCGGTTTCTGTATTGACTGAGTTATTAGACCGATTATTGATGACATGTATGCCAGATCCTTTGCGTACATCCACATAGCCTTCCACTTCTAACATAATGATGGCTTCGCGGATCACCGTACGGCTCACCTTCATTTCGTCAGCAAGTAACCGTTCCGCAGGTAATTTAGTGCCAACTGGGTATTCGTCATTTTCGATACGTTCTTTGACCAGAGCCGCAACTTGTTGGTATAGGCGCGGTTCACTCTCTTGTGAGCTCATTATTTTCTCCTTTCACATAACCACCCGACTCGTTGGCCACTAATGCCTCACAGTATAACGAAATTTTTCGACGATGGGTGAAATAGAACTTCACTAATAAATAAATCGCAATAAATTGGTATAACATCTTTTAAAGTTATAAACCAGATCGTATAATGAATGAAATTTAGACAACAAAAGATCATTCATACTTTTTGTGGCTGATCACGCTTAATCCGATTTCCAGTTCAGGGAACGCAATATGATAAAAGATATAATTAAAATACATCCCAATGACAATGTCGCCATTACTTTAGTTAACCGGCAAGCAGGGGAAACCATTACTGTTGCAGAGCAATCAGTGACATTAAAACAAGATGTTGACCGAGGGCATAAAATCGCCCTGAACCCGATTGAAACCGGCAAAAATATTGTTAAATATGGCGCTCCCATCGGTCATGCAACGACTACCATAACAGCTGGAGAACATGTTCATACTCATAATACCGCTACCAATTTAAGTGCTTTAAATGAATATGAGTACCACCCTGAGCACAACACAATTACCGCTACACTGCCGGATCCAGACGTGCAAATCTATCGCCGAACAAACGGTGATGTGGCTATCCGTAATGAAATTTGGGTGATCCCAACGGTTGGCTGTGTTAATGCGCTGGCGAGAAAAATGATCGAACGCTTTAATAAACAACATAATGGCGCTTCTGATATTGATGGTGTTTATCTTTATAACCATACTTTAGGCTGTTCCCAGCTCGGTGATGACCATTTAACAACCCGTACTATTTTACAAGATATGGTTAAGCACCCTAACGCAGGTGGCGTACTCGTCATCGGTTTAGGCTGTGAAAACAATCAAGTCGCCGCTTTTAAAGAAACACTAGGTGACTATAATGATGAACGCGTCAAATTTATGGTCTGCCAACAATTAGATGATGAAATTGAAGCCGGTGTCGAGCACCTTAATGCACTTTATCAATTTGTACAGCAAGACAAACGCGAGGCGGGTAAGCTAAGCGAAGTAAAATTTGGTCTTGAATGTGGTGGCTCTGATGGCCTTTCAGGGATCACAGCTAACCCATTGTTAGGCTGTTTTTCTGATTTTTTAGTCAGCCATAACGGAACGACGGTGTTAACCGAAGTGCCTGAAATGTTTGGTGCTGAACAAATTCTAATGAACCACTGCCATGATGAGCTGACGTTTGAGAAAACGGTCAATATGATCAATGACTTCAAACAGTATTTTATTGCTCATGACCAGCCAATTTATGAAAACCCATCTCCAGGCAATAAAGCAGGAGGAATTTCGACACTTGAAGAAAAATCCCTCGGCTGCACACAAAAGGCGGGTACTAGCCAAGTAATGGATGTTTTAAAATATGGAGAGCGCCTAACAACCCCAGGGTTCAATTTGTTAAGCGCACCGGGTAATGATGCCATTGCCACCAGTGCCTTAGGCGCAGCTGGCTGCCACATGGTATTATTTACGACAGGTCGAGGTACGCCCTATGGCGGATTTGTTCCCACCATGAAAATTGCGACCAATAATGAGTTAGCTGCCAAAAAACCCCATTGGATTGATTTTAATGCAGGCGCCTTATTAACAGGAAAATCCATGGATCAATTATTAGATGACTTCATTCAGCTTGTTGTCAAAACCGTTAATGGTGAGCACACTAAAAATGAAATCAATGATTTCCGTGAATTAGCGATTTTTAAAATGGGCGTCACACTTTAAAAACAAACTGTCCCCTATTGCTTAGGTAACTATTAAGCAATAGGGATATAGCTAACTATTTATATTTGTTAGTCTTTTCTTACTAACCTTACTTTCTCGCCTGAGCCATAACCCCATTTATCGTGACACACCCCCAATAAAGAAAAGTCACCATTTCCCTATTTTTAAGATATGGTAGGATCCGTTTCGTGATGGCGAATTTTAATTTATTAGCAGGGTAAATAATGATAGACCTAAAACTTAGAGAGGCCAGAGACAGCCTTTCCACCAAAGAAAAACAAGTTGCTGAGTACATTATTGCTAATAAGAAAAACATGCAAAGTATTAGCATTCAATCCCTCGCCCAAGAAAATAAGGTCAGTACCACCACTATTTTGCGCCTATGTCATAAATTGGGCTACCAAGGTTTTAGCGACCTAAAAATTGATTTAATTTCATCGATTAATCACAAGTCTTACGGCACCCTGCTGCAAGAAGATATTGATCTTAATGACTCAATGGAAACCGTTAATCACAAAGTAGGACTGATTGAAAAATCATCCATAGAAGAAACGTGTGCTTTGGTTAATTTAAATGCCTTTACGCAAGCAAATGAATTAATTAGTAAGAGTAAAAAAATTGTCATTTATGGTGCAGGAAGTAGCGGATTAGTTGCAAAAGAATTTGAATATCAACTAATTAAAATAAAAAAAGATGTCAATTGCCACCTTGATTACAGCATCCAATTCAGTATTGTGAATACGTTAGATCAAAACGATCTTGTCATTGTCATTTCTCATTCCGGTGAAAACCACGAGTGCATCAAGCTACTTACCCTTGCGCGTGAATTACATGTTCCAACCATTGCTATCACTAAAATGGGACAAAGTTCGGTGTCATCGCTAGCAGAAACTATCTTGCACACTATTTCCACTGAACATGTTTCAAGGCTCATTCCTATTCGTTCAAAAATTTCACAACTGACTGTAATTAATATGCTGATTACTAATCTATTTATTAAACAGTATGATGAAAGAATTCAAAAACAAATTAGCACTCGTGCAGAGCGCTTTTCTCGCTTAAATAGCAATAACTAGTCCTTTTTTCTTCTTAGTATCTTCTACGTGGCTCTAAGTAGCCACTTCGATCTTGCTCACAAAAATGATCCTTTCTAATAGGCGCCCCTTTTCATTCCTCTTTTTTGTGATATTGTTACTTTAAAATAAATATATAAAAGTAATTTTATTACTAAAAGAAGAAAGATAAGGGGAAAAAATGAGCTCTCAGATACCTATCATTCTGGCCAGCCATGGGCCTTTTGCACAAGGGTTATTGGAATGTGCAGAAATGCTAATTGGCGATCAAGAAGATATCAGCGTGATTTCGATTCAAAGAGAAAGCAATATTAATGAGGTAAAAAAGCATTTATTTGAAACATATCAAAATGTTAATAAAGGTGATGGCGTTTTAATTTTAGTGGATTTATTAGGTGGATCTCCTTGCAACCTAGCCAGCGAGCTCGTTATTACCCAAAATGATGTTGTGCTGTACTGCGGGATCAATGTGCCTACTTTTCTCGAAATACTCAGTAACCGAGACCTCCCTTTGCATGAACTTCATCAAATCATTAATGATGTATTCCCTGGCAGTTGCATCAATGTCGGTGAACAACTTAAACCATTAACACAAAACGATAGCGAACTTTAGGAGAACCCCATGCCAATTAATGTTGCTCGGATTGATGACAGACTTATTCACGGCCAAGTTATTACCACTTGGGTTAAAAACTTTGATATTGAGCAGGTGATTATCGTTAATGACAAAGTTGCCAATGACACCGTTCAACAATCAGTTCTGACTATGGCGGCTCCACCAGATCTCAAAGTCGTCGTTTTTGGTGTCGATAAATTCATTGAGGTCTTAAAAAAAGCAGAAATTAAACGTCGCACCATGTTGCTGTTTACTAACAGCATTGATGTAAACAAACTCGTCGAAAGTGGCTTAAAACTGGAAAAATTGAATGTTGGTGGAATGCGTATGCAAGAAGGCCGTCGTAATTTATCCCGTGCAGTTGCCGTCACACCAGAAGAAGAACACGCCTTTAGGTCACTGATCAACAATAACGTTGCCGTTGAAATTCAAATGGTTCCTAAAGACCCCATTGTTGAATTGAAAACATTACTCAATTAATTCATTTAGTCATGCTTATTTTCACTTAATAAGTGAGGAGCCTATTATGTTGGTAGAGGCCATTTTAATTGCGATTTGGGCCGGTATTTGCTCATTGGATGATGTCGGTCCGCAAATGCTAAGACGCCCACTGCTCACCGGTACTGTGGCCGGTATTATCATGGGTGATATGGTTCAAGGACTCGCCATTAGCGCCACCTTAGAATTGATGTGGATGGGGATTGGTAACGTTGGGGCTTATTCCGCACCCGATATCATCGCCGGTTCTATCATTGGAGTTGCTCTCGGTATTGCTTCCAATGGTGGAATTGCAGCAGGTATCGCCCTTGCCGTACCTGTCTCTATTTTATGTCAGCAATTACTGATTATCTGGCGCTCTTTTGCCAGTTTCTTAAATGTTTGGGCAAGTAAATCCATTCTTGATGGAAACTACAGCGGCCTAACCAAAGTCCATTATTTCTCGACACCACTGTGGTTTTTTATTCGCGCCATTCCCTGCTTTATTGCCGTTTATTTTGGTAGTGACTTAGTCAATAGCATATTAAATGCTGTGCCTGAAAGTATTTTAACAGGTATGGGGGTTGCATCTAAGCTGATCCCTGCGGTCGGTATCTGTATTCTGTTATTAATGCTGCTGAAAGGCAGAATGTGGTTTTTCTTTCTGCTCGGCTTCATGCTTACAACCTATTTAAAACTGCCAATTATCCCAATTACATTTATCGCTCTGGCATTTGCTGTGCTTTATGACATGGCATTCGCCAGCAGTTTGCGCCAAACACCAGATGAAAAAGCTACACCAGCCGCCCATAAAAATGAAGAAGAGGAATATGACTTATGAGTGAAATAACCCCCTCTGAAAATAAGAAACTCACGAAAAAAGAACTCAATGGTATGTTTTGGCGAATTCAAACCATGTCATTCTCATACAACTACGAAAAACTGCAAACTATTGGTTTTGCACATTGTATGGTACCCGTTCTCGATAAGCTTTATGAAAAAGCTGACCAAGAAACGCGTATTAAAGCCATGCAACGCCATTTTGAATTCTTTAATACACAAATTAACGCAGGCGCATTAATTCTTGGTGTGACTGCAGCATTAGAAGAAAAAACAACAGAAGAAGAAAAAGAGGCTGTTGTTTCTGTAAAAGCTGGTTTGATGGGGCCATTTGCAGGTCTCGGTGATAGCTTATTAAAATTTACGTGGCTGCCTATTTGCGGCAGCATCGGAGCTGCATTTGCACTGCAAGGTAATATTATTGGCCCAATATTAATGTTTATTTTGTTTAATATCGTCAATATCGGTACCAAATATTTCTTTATTCATTATGGCTATAACAAAGGCGTTGATTTAATCGAACAATCGAAAAAATCAAATATTATTCAGCGAATTACTAATATGGCGAACGTTGTCGGGGTCATGGTCCTCGGCTCTTTAATTGCCACGACCGTCAAACTTTCCACACCGCTAACCATTGCCGTTGGTGAGCAATCTATCAAAGTACAAGAGATGTTTGACAAGGTAATACCTAACTTACTCACTCTTCTCTTTGCGCTTGGTATTTTCTTCCTTGTTCGTAAATTTCAAGGGAAACATACCGTTGCATTAATTGTCGCCATTATGGTTTTAGGTGTTGTTTGTTCTGTATTCGGAATTTTAGGATGATAAAGGGAAATATATGGAAATCGAAATCAATAGAGTGAGTGAATCAACACTCGAAATAAAATTTAGTGAAGTTCCATCCTCCCCTCTGGCATTATATTGGACGGACAAACCTGATACTCAGGTTTGTCCTGAGAATTTCATTACGGATAAAATAGAGAATACAATTACAGTTCAAGACCCATTAAAGGCGAAACAGCGTATCTATTTTATTTTACAAAATGCCAATGGATGTAAATTATTCGCTGAAAGAACATTGCCTATTGAGGGGTTAAATAACTTCCGTGACTTTGGAGGTTATACCACAACAGACGGAAAACAGGTGAAATGGGGAATGCTATATCGTTCTAACCATCTGTTTAATCTTAGTGAACAAGCAGTAAATTACATCTCCCATTTAGGGATAAACAGTATCATCGATTACCGTACTCAAAATGAAATTAACAAATCTCCTAATTGCTATGTTGGTGAAAAGAAAACGTATCATCTCGATGCTACGGCTCAAACAGCTGAATTAGCAGCACAATTTGCCGCATCACCGGATAATGAAGACAAAGCATTAATCGAAAGTGTTATCCAACATATTCCTAAAGAGATGATTAACGGCGATGGGTTGCAAATATTGGAGCAATATCGCCAATTTGTAGTAAGTGATAAGTCAAAAGCTGCCTTCAAACAAATGATCGAAGTTTTACTCGATAGCCACAATGCCCCAAATATTCAGCATTGCCGAGGAGGAAAAGACCGAACGGGTTATGGTGCACTACTTGTACTTGCTATGCTAGGTGTTCCAAAAAAAGCCATCGTTGACGACTATATGCTTACTCATTTTAATCGCCTTGAACGTAACGAAATTAAAATGGCGGGATATCGCAAAATAACCCAAGACCAAAATGTACTGGATTATTTACTTTCTCTAATTGATACTCAAGAATCATTTATTTTAGAAGTCTTTAATACAATGGAAGAAATATCTGGCTCTGTTGAAAGGTATATTAAAGATGAACTTAAATTCACAGATAATGATATTAATCAGCTTAGAGAAATATACTTAGTTTAAAAACATTTAATTAATCAAAAAACAACCACAGGTTTAACTAAATAAACCTGAGTGATGGCTGTATTTAAAAAACAGTAAAATAGCCACATAGCATATTCATTGTGGCTATTTTATAAACGAAGGAATCCGTTATTGATCATAAAATCAATAGTTGCTCTCGTTTGCCAATTCTATTTAATTAATTTTTTAACCGCTTTATTTTTGCCCGTAATACGCATTTTTACCGTGCTTACGTAAATAGTGTTTATCTAATAATACTTGTTGCATGGAACCTATTTGTGAACTTAATTGACGGGTAAATAAATTCATATAGGCAATTTCTTCTAACACTACGGCGTTATGCACTGCATTATCGGGGCTTGTTCCCCAAGCAAATGGCCCATGGCTATTCACTAATACGGCTGGAATATCTTTTGCTGACAGGCCTTTTTCCTTGAAGGTTTCAATAATCACATGACCCGTTTCTCTTTCATAATCGCCTTCAATTTCACTTGCTGTCATTTTACGGGTACAAGGGATTTCACCATAGAAATAATCGGCATGGGTTGTCCCTAAGGCACTCAATGGCAGGCCTGCTTGAGCCCAAATAGTCGCATGGCGAGAGTGAGTATGGACAATACCGCCAATTTCAGGGAATGCTTGGTACAGCGCCAAATGCGTGTCGGTATCCGAAGAAGGCCGATATTTCCCTTCTACCACTTTTCCGCTTTCCAACGAGACCACCACCATGTCTTCTGCTTTCATGGTTTCATAGTCAACGCCAGAAGGTTTTATCACCATTAACCCTGCTTCGCGGTCAATACCACTCACATTCCCCCAAGTAAAGGTCACTAGGTTATGTTTGGGTAAGGCAAGGTTTGCTTCAAAGACTTGTTGTTTCAATTTTTCTAACATAACAACTCCCTAGCTTTATAAAATATGCTTTAATATCAACAACAAAAATTTATTATCATGATGTTTTCTGTGTGTTGATAACCTATATCTACCTATTAAGGTAAACAGATTTAGGCCATTTAAAAAGCACCTCACTTTACAAACTCGCAACAAAACAGACCAACTCGGACGCATTCGGGCATAGACAGTCAAGAAAACACATAAATAGGATGTGGTTAATTGACCGAATTAGCCCAATACTTTTTGTTTAATACCATAAAAGTAAAAAGATACCGCAAATATAGTGATGCAAGTCTAGTTATTGTGTAACTAAGTGGATTTAAATTCACAAAATACCGATCGCAATCACTTTAATCGGCTTTGTTTTTTTCAAAAAGAGATAACTTGAATCCAATCACGACAAAAAAAAAGCAATACGGGCAGAATAAATATCGTGGAAAGAATAGGAGTTAAATATGTTACAAGCCGAACGCCATAAATTAATTTGTTCTCATGTTTCGCAGAATGGCTCGGCGCTAGTGCGTGATTTAGCTCAATTATGTCTCGTTTCTCAAGAAACTATCCGTCGTGATTTAACGGCTCTTGAACGTGAAAATAGGATCATCCGTAGTTTTGGGGGAGCAGTTGCCATCGACCAAGAAGAAATGCCGATGGTGAATGTGATGCCTTCTTCGGTCAAACTCAGTCAAATGGTTGATGGTGCAGAGTCTTTTCGCAAAAGAACCGAAGAGCACCCTGATGCCAAGATGAAGATTTCGAAGGCTGCACTAAAATTAATTCAGCCTGGTGACTGTATTATGTTAGATAACAGCAGTACTTGCTGGTTTCTCGCGCGGCAAATACCTGATATCGACATTACGGTAGTGACAAACTCGGTCAAGATAATCCAAGCGTTGGCCTGCCGTGACCGAGTACGCGTCATTGGTATTGGTGGGGAATATTCAGAACGTCATGATGATTTTCATGGCCCAATTGCAGAAAGTATTATTCGTAGCTTTCAGATAAAAACCTTATTTCTTTCATGCCAAGGATTTAATATCGAAAATGGTATTCGTGATGGCAGTGAAATAAACTCAAAATTAAAAAATATTATGTTACAGGTTTCTGAAAATAAAGTTTTGCTCGCGGATAATAGTAAATTAGGAAAATATGCATTTAGTCAGGTTTGTACATTTGATGATATCGACGTATTAATCACAAACAAACTAAATGATAATGATTTTCAAAAACAATTCTCTAACCTTAGAATTATCGAGTGCGATAAATAGTTTATAAAAATAAAAATCATGTAACTGTGATGTAAGTAAAAAAATAAGTTCTATTTTATTTTCTGTATTAAATAAGTGCAGGGATGTTATTTACTCATAATTCCTTTGCACTTAATTATAGGCATACCTAAATATGAGAAATTCATTATTTCTAAATAATAGAGTTTCTTGATTTAGTATCCATCTACACTAAGGAATACAACTATGAACATGAAGAAGCTAGTTTTACCTTGTTTAATGAGCGTTGCACTATTTTCAAATGTCGCGATGGCAGAATCACAAAAAGCACAAAAGCCCTTTACCATGGGTGTCGTCGTTAAAGTCGGTGGTATTCCTTGGTTTAATGTTATGGAACAAGGTATTACTGAAGAAGGCAAAAAACTCGGTGTAAATGCCTTCCAAGTTGGCCCAACAACGGCTGACCCAGCGGAACAAGTTCGTGCTATCGAAGATTTAATCGCGAAAAAAGTGGATGTCATTGGCGTTGTCCCTAACGACGCTAAAGTGCTTGAGCCTGTATTAAAACGCGCCCAAGACGCTGGAATTAAAGTTATTACCCACGAATCACCAAATCAAAAAAATGCAGATTGGGACTTTGAATTACTTGATACCCAAAGCATGGGTGCTAACCATATGAGAGATATGGCGGCCTGTATGGGTGAAGAAGGCAAATACGCCATGTTTGTGGGAAGCCTGACAGTACCATTAGTGAATGAATGGGCCGACGCGGCAATTGCTTACCAAAAAGCGAACTACCCGAAAATGCAAATGGTCGATGACCGCTTTGGTGTTGCCGAATCCGTTGATGACTCAATGCGTACAGCTAATGACTTGTTATCTAAGCATAAAGACTTAAAAGGCATCATGTCATTTGGTTCACAAGGCCCTATCGGTGCAGGACGAGCCATTGATAAACGCCGTAAAAATGACGAAACCTGTGTATTCGGGACGTTCACACCAGGTCAAGGCATCAAGTTACTGGAAAAAGGTGCAATTGATGGCGGCTATATTTCTAATCCAAAAGTCGCAGGACAAGTATTTGTACAAGTCGCAACAGCCATGATGAATGGTGAAGAAATTAAAGATGGCGTGTCTATTGGTGATATGGGTGAAATCAAAGTCAGTGGTAACACGATTTTAAGTGATAACCCTGTTAATTTGAATATTGAAAATACGAAAAAATTGGTTGAAGTCGGTCTGTAATTTCACATTATCAAAATAATGTTTAAAACAAAAATACAATATTTATCAATATATTAAATTTTATGTTCTTTGAGTTCGAGCCGCCTGCACTAGCGTAGCGGCTCGCGCTCATCACGAACAAGCCAACACCAATTTATTTGCAGTAGGAATTGTACTTATGACAAACACCTCAAAAGCTGATAAATCCGATCCACTCATTACCTTGCGCGACCTTTCCAAAAGCTTCGGTGGTCACCGTGCATTACGCAATATCGATTTGACGCTCAACAAAGGTGAAGTGCACTGTTTAGCGGGCACCAATGGGTGTGGGAAAAGCACATTAATTAAAACTATCAGTGGTGTCTATGCCCCTGATGACGGTAGTAAAATTGAAATTGATGGGAAAAGTTATCACCGATTGACGCCCGATAAAGCGCGTGAATTAGGCGTACAAGTTATCTACCAAGATTTGTCACTATTTCCAAATTTAACCGTTGCTGAAAATATCGCCTTTGAGCTAAACCTCAAAGGCTATTTTGGCTGGTTTCGCAAAAAACAACTGCGCGAGAAAGCCTTAGAAATCCTCAATGAACTGGCTTTCACCATTGACCCAGACACACCTGTGCAATTTTTACCCATTGCTCAACGTCAACAGGTTGCTATCTGCCGCGCCCTAGTCGCCGATGCACGTCTGGTGATTATGGATGAACCAACGGCTTCATTGACCCGTACAGAAGTCAACCAACTACTCTCAACGGTTAATTACCTAAAAGATAAGGGAATTACCGTTGTTTTTGTGAGTCATCGACTAGAAGAAGTCAAAGAGATCTCTGACCGCATCACCGTGATCCGCGATGGTCAAAAAATTGGCACATGGCCTGCTGAAGGCTTAACTACCCGCAAAATTACTGAGTTAATGACTGGCTTAGATATTGTCCATGAACGTAAGCCACCTAATAACGCGGAAGACCGACGCACGGTACTAGAGCTAAAAAACCTCAGCCGAGCTGGGCAATATCGTGATATCAACTTAAATCTAAAACGCGGCGAAGTATTAGGCTTATGTGGTTTACTTGGCTCAGGCCGCACTGAATTAGCGCTATCGTTGTTTGGCATTACCCACCCAGATAGTGGTGAATTACTCATCGAAGGCAAACCTGTTAAGTTAAAAAACAACACCGACGCCATTAAGCGCGGCATTGGTTATGTCTCCGAAGACCGCCTGACTTTAGGGGCAATTTTACAGCAATCCATCGCAGACAATATGGTGATTTCGATTCTCGATCGCCTCAAAACGCCTTTACATTTAATTGATGAAAAACAGTGCCAAGAAATTGTGCAAGAGTGGATAGCCGACTTAGATATTAAAGTCACTGACCCCAATAATGCCCTTTCAACACTTTCAGGCGGTAACCAACAAAAAGTGGTACTTGCTAAATGGATTTTAACACGTCCTAAAGTACTCATTTTAGACTCACCGACCGTTGGCGTCGATATTGGCGCAAAAGACAGTATTTACAAACTCATTCACCGTTTGTCAGGTGTCGGTATCTCTATTCTATTAATTACCGATGAAGCCTCCGAAGCGTATTACAATTGCGACCGAATTTTACATATGAAACAAGGCTCTATCGTCAAAGAAATTGAGACAGATTCCATCAATGAGCAACAATTGGAGGAAATCATCAATGGCTAACTGGCAAAAATTACGACCACAATCTGTCGAAGGCTGGCTGACTTGGGTCATTCTTATCATGGTGGTGTTCTTCACATTGATGAGCCCGCAATTTCTAACTATTCAAAATTTACTCGACCTCAGTGAAAGCTACGCCGTTACAGGTATTTTCGCCTTAGGTTTATTTGTGGTTCTCGTCACTGGGGGCATTGATATTTCGTTTGCCGCAGTGGCTTCCGTAGTGCAATACGTGATCGCCACTTGGCTATTGCAAGGTTTTATTGCAAGCCCTGCCGTCAGTATCACATTGGCGATTATCATCGGTATCGCTTTTGGCTTAATCAACGCTATCTTAATTTATTCGCTGAATGTTGTGTCAATTATCATCACCATCAGTATGCAATCACTGCTGTTCGGAATGCTGATGTGGCTAACCAACGGACACAGTATTTATGACTTACCTGATTGGTGGGTAGACCCTCTGACTATCCTGCCTTTTGAAGTGGATGGTGAATATTACCAAGTTGGCTTGCCGTTAATTGTGATGCTTGGCATTGCCTTCTTAACGTGGATTTTAATGAATAAAACGCACATCGGCCGTCAGCTATATGCCGTTGGTGGCAGCCAAGAATCTGCGTCTCGTATTGGTATCCGTGTTTCAGTGATTTACCTATTTGCTTACGGCTACCTTGGCGCGATGGCAGCGATTGGCGGTATGTTGCAAACCTACCGAATGAGTGAAGTGGTACCGAGTGCCCTTGTGGGCGGAGAGCTAGATGTGCTTGCCGCGGCTGTACTGGGTGGCGCCAGTTTATCCGGTGGGCGAGGCTCAGTGATAGGCACACTCATGGGCGTTTTCCTGATTGGTATCTTGAAAAACGGCCTTAACCTGATTGGTGTTTCAAACTACTTCGTCAATATCGTCATCGGGCTGGTTATTCTCATTGCGATTTGTATTACCCACTACAAAAAACGTAAAGAGACGGACGTAGGTTTTGTTTAACAGGAATATCACCATGAAAAAAAATCTTTTTTTTAAAATTGATGGCTCTGTTATCGGACTGCTTTCAATCTTTGTTTTGGCTATCGCTGCGTTTAGTATCGCCATGCCAGGGCACTTTTTTACCCAAAATACCTTTTTAAGCATCACGTTTCAGTTACCTGAGTTGGGCTTACTCACCTTTGCCATGTTTGTTCCTATGTTAAGTGGCGGGTTAAACCTTGCCATTATTAGCACTGCTAACTTAACGGGGCTCTTTATGGCTTGGGTGTTTATCAATTACCTCCCAGTGGATGCCAGTACTGGCACACAGCTAATGTGGTTGGTCTTCGCATTAATCGGCGCAACCGTGATTGCGGTCATTATCGGTAGCTTAACAGGGCTGATGATTTCCCATATCGGGGCCCACCCGATCTTAGTGACCCTCGGTACAATGACGATTATCAGCGGCATTGGTGTTTACCTCACCAAAGGAGCCGCACTGAGTGGCATGCCACCCATTGTTCGTGCCATTGGTTCCGATACTGTGCTTGGGGTGCCAATTGCGATGATTATCTTCATTGTTACCGCAATTCTCTTAGCGCTGTTTCTAGGCTGTACGCGCTTAGGTAAAAATATCTATATGAGTGGCAGTAATATCAATGCAACGTGGTTCAGCGGTATTCGTACCGACCGTGTCATGATTGCGATATACACCATTTCTAGCCTGTTATGTGTATTAGCTGGGCTCATCATGATGGCTCGCTTTAACTCTGCACGTATGGGCTACGGGGATTCCTATTTACTGCTCACCATTCTTGCCATCGTATTAGGTGGAACTAACCCATTTGGGGGAGTTGGTAAGGTTAGCCGAGTGTTCTGTGCCTTATTGGTTTTACAGGTCATTGCGACAGGTTTAAGTCTGCTAGGTGTAAGCCTGCACTTTAACCTCGCAGTTTGGGGGATCACGCTCATCTTGGCATTAGCATTCAAGTTCTTCAAAGAAAAATGGAGTGCTAAACGTGCGATGAACCGTAACCAACGCCTTAATAAAGCATCGACACAAAGTTAATTTTTCAAGGGGAAAACCATGCGTAAGCATCCAATTGGTATTTATGAAAAAGCATTACCGAAAAACAGCAGTTGGTTAGAAAAATTAGTCATCGCAAAATCTGCGGGTTATGATTTTGTGGAAATGTCAGTAGATGAAACTGACGAACGTCTGGCTCGATTAGACTGGAGCACCGCAGAGCGTCTGGAAGTTGTGAAAGCGATACAAGAAACAGGTATTCGCATTCCAAGTATGTGTTTATCTGGTCACCGCCGCTTTCCTTTTGGTAGCCATGATGAAGCCACTCGTATGATGGCCTACTCCTTAATGGAAAAAGCCATTAAGCTCGCTCAAGACTTAGGCATTCGCACTATTCAGCTCGCAGGATATGACGTTTACTATGAAGAGCAAGATGCCGAGACGATTGCCAATTTCGAAAAAGGCATGCAGTGGGTCAGCGAAATTGCGGCCGCTTCTCAAGTGATGTGCGCAGTGGAAATCATGGATACGCCATTTATGAATTCCATTAGCAAATGGCAAACACTTTCCGATAAAATTCGCTCACCTTGGTTCAAGGTGTATCCTGATGTCGGTAACTTAACGGCATGGGGTAATGATGTCGAAAAAGAATTCACCCAAGGAATTGAACACGTCGCAGCCATTCACTTAAAAGATACATATGCGGTGACTGAAACCTGTAAAGGCCAATTTCGTGATGTCCCTTTCGGTGAAGGCTGCGTAGATTTTGTTAATTTATTCAAATTATTAAAACGTTTAAATTACCGCGGTTCCTTCCTGATTGAAATGTGGACAGAAAAAGCCGATGAGCCACTGATTGAAATTATCAAAGCCCGTCATTGGATGGAAGACAAAATGCAACAAGCTGGCTGGTATAACGCCTAAAGGAGCCGATAATGAATGCATTTTTTATGGGTGTTGACCTTGGTGGTACCGTCATCAAAGCGGGTATCTATACCGCAGAAGGCCAAGAAATTACGGTTGCTGAGCACTCTTTTCCCACTGAAAGTCCACAGGCGGGTTTTAGTGAACGCAACATGGAAATGTTATGGGAAGCGACTTGCAGCGTGATCCGCAAAGCGATTCAAAATAGCCAGCTCAGTGCCGCCCAAATTTCCGGTGTCAGTTTCTCTTCCCACGGTAAAGGGCTTTATTTGCTCAATAGCCAAGGAAAGCCAGTTAGAAATGGGATTGTGTCATCTGATTCACGCGCTCAATCCATTGTTGATGAATGGCACCAAAACGGTACTGCGGATAAAGCTTACCCATTGAGTTTGCAGCAATTATGGGCTTCTCATCCCGTGGCACTACTGCGTTGGCTAAAACAACACGAGCCTGATAATTATCGCGATACTCAGCATGTTTTGATGGTTCATGACTATATTCGCTATCGCTTAACCGACCAAATTGCCTGCGAAGAAACCAATATTTCTGGCAGCCAATTATTTAACCAAATCCAGTCGAGTTATGACCCTAAACTATGCCAACTGTTTGGTATTGATGAGGCAAATGACAAACTAGCTCCCGTGATTAACTCGGCCCAATTAGCGGGTACCGTAACCCACAAAGCTGCCGCAGAATCTGGACTGGTGGAAGGAACCCCTGTATTTGGTGGCTTCTTTGATGTAGTCGGCGCAGCGTTAGCATCTGGGGTGAGCCAAAAAGATAAACTCAGTGCGGTAGCAGGCACTTGGACTATTTCAACGCGTGTCTTTGATGAAATTGTGCCTTCTGATTACCCATACGTTTGGAGTAAATACTGCATCCCAGGCACCTATTTTGTCCATGAAGGCAGCCCGACCTCAGCCAGTAACCTCGCATGGTTTACTCGGCACTTCTTCAATCAGCGTTTGCAAGATTATGACGTACTGAATCACTGCGTGGCTGAAGGGGCAACACGGCAAAATGATATTCTGTTTTTCCCTTGGCTGTACGGTTCTAACTACCACAGTAATTTGCACGGTGGCCTACTCGGTTTGAGCTCACACCATACAGATGCTGATATTGTTTATGCTATCTATCAAGGGATTGTATTCTCACATTTGTTGCATCAAGACCGTATTGTTGGCCTTGATAATACAACCGAATCTATTCGTTTCACGGGTGGCCCAACACAATCACCACTGTGGATGCAAATGTTCTGTGATGCCAGTAACTTGCCGTTAGATGTCGTCAACGTGCAGCAATCAGGTTGCCAAGCCGCTGCACTTTGTGCCGCAGTCGGAACAGGTTATTATTCAGGTTTTGATGTCGCTATTGCGGCAAGTACCCCAAAAATCACCACTTATCAACCGAATGCAATTAGCCATCAACAGCTACGTGACAAATTTGCTCGTTTTAAAGCAGTTGCCGATGCATTGAGCCAATAACTTATTGAATAAAAATAATAAAGGCAGAACTTATAACTCAGTTCTGCCTTACTTTTTCTAGACTAATAAATTATCGTTCTTGATTGCAGTAAGAAATGAATTAGCGCCCTTTCTTTTAGCCCGTTAAAGCCCAAAACGTCCCCTGAGCAAAACTATCAAAAATGATGCTTTGACAAAATCACATACTCTGTGAAAAACCTATCTGAACTTTTTATTACACCCATTACATCAAAAGTTGTGACAGTGATCGTTAATTAAACATTTATCGCCATTTGGTTAGTGATATAGCTCTGATTTTGCTCTTTCATCACTAGAAAGCACAATGGAACCGGTTCCATAATAAGTCATTCGCAATGACAAATGGGCTAAATACCCTTTAATCAGACAGAGGAAAGTCATGAGCAAAGACATTATCATTGTTACTGCCGCCTACGGTGCACAAACCGTAAAACAATTAGGGGGCCAACAAGCTTTATTCGATATTATTCAAAGCAGCCACGCGGATGGTGCTGAGATCCGTCAAGAACTATTGCTACCAAGCGATAATTTTTTTGATATTGCCAAAGGACTGCAATCAAGACAGCTCACTGCGGTTTATTCCGTGCCAGACACGCTATTCCAACAGCATACCTCTATCGCAATCACTAAACTGCAAGGCTATTTTGAAGATGCCAAACAACTTAATGCTCGCTTTTTAAAACTATCACTCGGTGAATTACCAGAAAATTATGATTTATCCGAAGTCATTAACCTTCTCAATCAATACACCACACAGTTAGTGATCGAGAATGACCAAACCGAGGTTGGCGGTCACATTGCGCCTCTTGAACGTTTTTTTGCTGATGTAAAACACCAAAATCTACCTATAAAAATGGCATTTGATATGGCGAATTGGTATTGGCATCAAGAAGATCCGTTAAAAGCCGCACATATTTTTGCCCCCCAAGTCGCTTACATTCACGTTAAAGCCTGCCAATTACGTGGCAATAAATGCGTTGCAGTAGCACTTGATGACAGCGATGGCACATGGAAAGAAGTGCTAAACGCGCTACCGAATGACGTTCCTTGTGGTATCGAGTTTCCACTCGAAGACCACGATTTACGCGCAGTCACTGAATACTATGTTTCTCTGTTGAAGGAGATTTAACATCATGAGAAATCAATTAGATGTCATCACTCTTGGTGAAGCCATGATGATGTTTGTGGCAACACAAACAGGGGAGTTGCACGAAGTTGAAAGTTTCGTCCGTCGCGCAGCCGGTGCTGAGCTGAATGTCGCCATCGGCCTGTCTCGCCTAGGGTTAAGAAGTGGCTGGATAAGCCGACTTGGCGATGACTCCTTTGGGCGTTTCATTCAAGCCACTTTGGATAAAGAACAACTGGATACTCAATGCGTTACAGTGGACTCTCGTTACCCAACGGGCTTCCAACTTAAATCTAAAGCCGAAAATGGAACCGATCCCATCGTGGAGTATTTCCGTAAAGGATCAGCAGCCAGCCATTTAGATCTCACTGACTTTAATGAAGCGTATTTTCTGTCTGCCCGTCATTTACATTTAAGTGGCGTGGCAGCCGCACTTTCGCCCACCAGCTATCAACTTTCACTGTATGCAGCAAAATGGATGCGAAATGTAGGTAAAACACTGTCATTTGACCCCAATTTGCGCCCATCCCTATGGAAAAGTGAACAGGAAATGGTCGAACAGCTCAACCAACTCGCGTTCCAAGCTAATTGGGTCTTACCCGGCTTAAAAGAAGGCAAAATCCTGACGGGCTTCGACCAACCCGAGTCTATTGCTGATTTTTATCTCGCTCAAGGTGTCGAAGTGGTTGTGATTAAAACCGGGGAACACGGAGCATATTATAAAACGGCAAATAACCAACAGGGCATAGCACCTGCCGTTCATGTGAAACACGTCATTGATACCGTCGGAGCTGGTGATGGTTTCGCCGTTGGCGTTATTAGCGCCTTACTTGAAGGTTTGACATTACCACAAGCTGTTGCAAGAGGTAATTTTGTTGGAGCAAGAGCCATTCAAGTTATTGGCGACAGTGAAGGTTTACCAACTCAGGCACAACTGCAGTATGAAATGGCATTACTGTCTGCAGCCACCACTAAAGCGGTATGTTAAAAGGAAATCGATTATGACAATGAATACTCCAGCAGCGTCACGTTGGTGGCGCATCATGCCAATCGTGTTTATCACCTATAGCCTTGCCTACTTAGACAGAGCCAACTACAGTTTTGCCGCTGCCGCAGGGATCAACGCGGACTTAGGGATTACCAAAGGGATGTCGTCCCTACTCGGCTCATTATTTTTCCTTGGCTATTTCTTTTTCCAAATACCGGGGGCTATTTATGCAGAAAAGCGCAGTGTCCGTAAACTCATTTTTGCTTGTATCTTCCTATGGGGCTTATTCGCTAGTTTAACTGGCATGGTGAGCAATATCCCAATGCTAGTGATTATTCGTTTTAGCCTAGGGGTCGTCGAAGCCGCGGTCATGCCTGCGATGCTTATCTATATCAGTAACTGGTTTACCCAATCAGAGCGCTCTCGCGCCAATACTTTTTTAATTCTAGGCAACCCCGTTACGGTACTGTGGATGTCCGTGCTATCTGGTTATCTCATTCAAGCCTTCGGTTGGCGTGAAATGTTTATCATTGAAGGAGTGCCTGCGATTTTATGGGCCTTTTTCTGGTGGAGAACAGCACGAGATAAGCCAAACCAAGTCAATTGGTTAAGCCAATCAGAAAAAGAGACATTAGATAAGATCCTGAGTGACGAACAGAAAAACATCAAACCTGTTCGTAATTACCGTGAAGCCTTCAAGTCTCGTAATGTGATTTTACTCTGCGCTCAATATTTCTGTTGGAGCATTGGGGTGTATGGCTTTGTGCTGTGGTTGCCATCCATTATTCGTGGCGCATCCAACCTCGGGATGGTAGAAACAGGTTGGCTTTCCGCAGTCCCATACCTTGCAGCAACGATGGCTATGATCTTAGTTTCATGGGCATCTGACCGAATGCATAACCGCAAATTATTTGTCTGGCCAATGCTTTTGCTCGGTGCGGTGTGTTTCCTCGGTTCATACTTACTCGGTAGCACGAATTTCTGGTTCTCTTATACCTTATTAGTGATTGCAGGTGCTGCAATGTACGCCCCATACGGGCCCTTCTTCGCTATCATTCCTGAAATGTTGCCAAAGAACGTTGCTGGTGGTGCAATGGCATTAATCAATAGTATGGGCGCATTAGGTTCATTCTTTGGTTCATGGTTTGTGGGTTACTTAAATGGGGCGACAGGTAGCCCAAGTGCCTCGTATATGTTTATGGGGATCGCATTGTTAGCTTCGGTTTTCTTTACCCTGATTGTTAAACCAAACCAAGAGCAAAAGAGTGATGCCGTCATCACAGAGCATGCTTAAAAGGGACACCATGAAAAAGAATATTGTTTTATATAAATCCATTCCCGCAGATCAACTTGAGCGGCTACAGCAGCACTTTAATGTCACTGCATTTGATAGCATTACCCCTGAGAATCTCGCTTGCTTTAAACAAGCTTTGACGAGTGCTGACGGCATTATTGGTGCTAGTTACCCTATCACAGCAGATGACATTGCCAATGCACCAAATTTGAAAGCCGCGTCGACCATTTCGGTTGGTGTCGACCAATTTGATATTGACGCCATGAATGCCAGAAAGATTGCATTGATGCATACCCCCAATGTATTAACCGAAACCACCGCGGATACCATTTTTACATTAGTGCTTTGCAGTGCGCGCCGCATTATCGAAATGGCTGAGATGGTCAAAAACGGCCAATGGACCCAAAGTATTGGTGAAAATGCATACGGCAGCAATGTGCATGGTAAAACGATTGGTATACTCGGAATGGGGCGTATTGGCTATGCTGTCGCTAAACGTGCTCACTTAGGCTTCGGAATGCCAGTTCTCTATTACAATAACCATATCCACTCCGATGCAGAAACCCAACTTAAGGCACGTCGTTGTGACCTCGATTCATTACTCGCGGAATCTGATTTTGTCTGTGTCGTGCTGCCATTATTACCTTCAACCGAAAAATTGATCGGCAAAAATGAGTTGGAAAAAATGAAACCCAGTGCGTTTTTGATCAACGGTTCAAGAGGTCGAATTATTGATGAGGCCGCGCTGACCGATGCATTAGAAATGGGCATAATTCGTGGAGCGGGTTTAGATGTGTTTGAGGTGGAGCCGCTTCCAAGCAACTCTAAGCTACTCACGCTGCCAAATGTGGTTGCTCTGCCGCATATCGGTTCCGCCACCCATGAAACCCGTTATGCTATGGTCGAATGTGCCGTTGATAACCTAATAGCGGCTTTAAAGGGTGACCTAAGCCAAAACTGTGTTAACCCTGAAATAGCAAAATAACTCAGAACCTAAAGAACCCTAATTTGTTAGGGTTCTTTGCCTATTTACCCATCAATGCTCATGAGCGCGTCCCGGGCGAGCAACACTGCTTCGTTCACACTCCGTCAGAAATTGGATAGAATTCAGTTTACTGGTCGATGGCGCTAAATAATATAACCCCACTGTTTTTTGAGTTGGTGAGTAAATTTCCAACATGCCATTAACATCAGAATAATAATCACCTTTATTTATCACGATGTTAAAGTCTTTTATTTTCTCAACACGTCGCTGCTCTGTACTTTTCACTAGCGGATAACTCATATACTCATAGCCAACAAAATCAACAATATTGACCTGACCATTATTGAAAAAGACTTGTACCTTACTTGCCCCTGTTGGAAAGGTAAATTTGCCGTTACGTTCTAATGTGATGTGATTATAACTTTGGTCTACTTGGCAGGTATACTCTTTGACCTGACTTCTGGTGCTACAACCCGCTAAAACAAGGCTAGCTAGCAATAATATCCCTATCTTTTTCATATGTTCCCTATGCTCTCAAAATGGTTATAATTTAGTCTACACACCAGTATACATGTAATAAACCTTAAGCTAAATTGGTAAATGGTAACCAAATTTTAAGAGCCGTTAAAAACTACAATGTCGTTGATTTACGGATCAGTAGTTCCCCATTAAATAAGTATTGCACTGGGGGTTTATCTGGGTCTTCCAGTTTTTCTAGCAAGCACTCCACCGCCTTGTGCCCCATTTCCGCTGTCGGTTGTGACACCGAAGTCACCCCTTGCCCAGCTAATGCAGCCCATTCGAGGTTATCGAAACTTAAAAAACCAATATCTGTCCCCCAACGTAGCCCTTGCTTATTCATGACATATGCCAACTGCAAGGTCAGCACGCCATTGGCGGCGACAATCACTTTGCGCATACCACGATGTGCCGTACAAAAATCAGCAACGATGGCTTCTAATTTTGCCGGGTCAGGCAAGGTCACTTCATGAAATTCGCTTTGAATATGTTGATGGCTCTGCGATAACGCTTGGAATGTCTGTAAACGCTCCTGACGTGCGCTGTTATACACAATCGGCTCAGTCACGAAGCAAATCGCTTCGAACCCTTGTTCAATCAGATGATTAAAGGCCATTTGCGCAGAAGCAGGGTTATCTAACCCAACCATATCACTGGGAAAGTTATCGATTTTTCTATCTAATAAGACAAAAGGAAGCGTGGTTTCTTTCAACACATCAATGAATTGCTCATTAACACCCGCTGAATTTATAATAAGCCCATCCACGCGGTAACCTTTTAGTAGCTGAATAAATTGGCATTCACGCTCAATGCTATTATTGGCATTGCAAACCACTGTCATAAAACCTTGTTTGATTGACTCGGCTTCCACCCCTTTTAGGACTTCAACAGAGAATGGGTTACCGATATCGGCAATAATCAAGCCAATCAAGCCTGTCCGCCCATGTTTCAAGCTACGTGCCATTTGGTTGGGGCGATAGTTTAATTCACGGATGGCACTTTCAATACGTTGACGCAAATTATCTGAAAGCAAATGGAATTCACCATTCAAATAACGTGAGATACTGGTTTTCCCTGCCTGAGCTTTGGCAGCGACATCTTTGATCGTGGCAACTTTTTGCGTTTTCGGGGCCATAGCTTGCGGTTTTTCCATTCTCTAAAAACATCACCAAGTGGTTATCTTACTCGAGTAAGCGTCATTTTACTTGTGATATTGCGTTAACTTGCTGTTTTAACCATTGAATAAAAATATCTGCCTTCGGATTACGTTTATCATTAAGCATCGCAAAATAGTGGCGTTGTTCACACTTCAGCGAAATATCGCCAAATGGCATTACTAGCTCTTGCCGCTTAAGACGTTTTTCAACCAATTGTTTACGCCCCATGGCTACACCTGCATGGTTCATGGCGGCAACAATCGCTAGATCAGAACGATCAAAACATAAGTTTCGGCGATGAGGAAACAACGTTAATTGGTAATACTCACTCCACGCCTTCCATTCATCATAGTCAGAGTTACTACTCCATGCTTGCCTATCATGCAATAAAGTACAATTTTTCAATTGGTGCATATTATTAAGTAAATCATGCTGTTCTGCATATTGTGGGCTACAAACTGGGACAATTGATTCTGACATTAAATCTTCACAATATAAGTTTGGCCGAGTGATATCATCATAATAAATAGCAACATCAATACCATAACCTCGAAAATTAACGTCATCGTTCCCTGTTAATAGATTCAATTGAATCGAGGGGTATTGATGAGCAAAATCCGCAATTTTGGGAATTAACCAGCACTGAGCGATGGATGGTCGCGAATATACCGTAAGTTCACCCGAGATTTCTTGGTTCTTGATATCAATGATTTCTTGGTTAATATCATCCAAATTTTTGCGTAGAGCCCAGTAAATCCGCTCACCATCAACCGTCAATTCAATGCGCCGATGAAAACGTTCAAATAATTTAAACCCCAATTCCCCTTCTAACGTGTTAATTCGGTGGCTAACTGCACTAGGCGTTAACGCCAGTTCCTGTGCCGCCAATGCAAAAGAGCAGTGCCGTGCCGCCGCTTCAAAGGTATGTAGACGCGATAGCTGATAACTTGATAACCGTTTATTCCACTGAATAAATCCAGATTGCTCAAATTGATTGAAATGTGCTGACACAACGCCTCCGATAAAAACAATGACCCCCAATGATCTCTACAATACCCATTTTAAGATGAATTAGGGTGACTCAAATGCACTAATCTCCATTTTATATGACTAATATCACACCCTTGAGTTAATTTAGCTCATCTAAACCATATGTTTCATCGTTTGTCACCTTTGAATATTTATTATCCAATAGAAGAACAACAACAAGATGATCAGGGGTAGGATATGGACTCTACAATGTGGATGATTGGTACTTTAGTTATCAGTATTTTACTAATCATCGTTTCAATTATTAAATTTAAGTTTCATCCCTTTTTAGCACTTTTACTCGCCAGCTTCTTTGTCGGTATCTCCATGCAAATGAACCCATTAGAGATGGTCAGCGCCATCGAAAATGGCATTGGCGGTACGCTTGGTTTTTTAGCAGCCATTATTGGGTTGGGTACCATACTCGGCAAAATGATGGAAATTTCAGGTGCCGCTGAACGCATCGGGGTCACTTTACAAAAAAGCCGCTGGTTGACGCCTGACGTTACCATGGTGCTAATTGGGTTAATCTGCGGTATTACGCTGTTTGTTGAGGTTGGTGTGGTGTTACTGATCCCACTCGCATTTTCCATTGCCAAAAGAACCAATACCTCGTTATTAAAACTGGCTATCCCATTATGCACCGCTCTGATGGCCGTCCATTGCATCGTACCGCCACACCCTGCTGCCCTATTTGTCACAAATGAATTGGGGGCTGACATTGGTACGGTGATTGTCGCAGGGTTAGCGGTAGGCTTAGTCGCCTCATTAGTCGGTGGGCCACTGTTCCTCAAATTCTTAGGTGACCGCTTACCATTTAAAACTGTGCCGGAAGCCTTCTCTGACCTTGAAGTACGTGAAGAAAAAGACTTACCTTCTTTAGGTGCCACACTATTCACGGTGTTACTGCCAATTGCTCTCATGTTAATCAAGACAGCCGCTGACTTGAACATGAGCAAAGACAGCCAGTTATTTACCTTATTACAGTTTATTGGTAACCCAATAACCGCTATGTTTATTGCTGCTTTTGTCGCTTATTACATGTTAGGTATTCGACGTAATATGGGTATGAGCGTATTACTCAGCAAAACCGAAGAGAGTTTTAGCTCAATTGCTAATATCTTATTGATTATCGGGGCAGGAGGGGCATTTAACGGCATCTTAAAAGGCAGTGGACTGAGCGACTCCTTAGCGATGGTGTTATCGGGCATTGATATGCACCCCATCTTGCTGGCCTGGCTAGTCGCCATTATTCTTCATGCCGCTGTCGGTTCTGCCACCGTTGCGATGATGGGCGCAACCGCGATTGTGGCTCCATTAATGCCAATGTACCCACACATTAGCCCAGAAATCATGACATTAGCCATTGGCTCCGGCGCAATTGGCTGCACTATCGTCACTGACTCGTTGTTCTGGTTAGTTAAACAGTACTGTAATGCCACTTTAGCCGAAACATTCCGTTTTTATAGTGTCGCCACGTTGATTGCGTCTTTCGTCGCGCTGGCAGGGACTTTTGCACTTTCATTTGTGATTTAAAAGAGAGTAATTATGACTCAGATAAATGTTGATAAGTTAATTGCTGACTACCCTTTAGTTCAGGACTTAATCGATTTAAAGCCAATTGCGTGGTTCAACCCAAATGTCACGACAACACAAGCGGGTTTGCCTTATGTCGGGCTAACCATTGAAGATGTGCAAGACGCAGAAGCGCGATTAAACCGCTTTGCGCCTTATTTGATGAAAGCCTTTCCTGAAACCCAAGCCACACAAGGGATCATAGAATCCGAAGTGGTCACTATTCCACAGATGCAAGCCGCTCTTGCAGCTCGCTACCAAACGCCAATTACTGGGAAAATATTACTTAAAAAAGATAGCCACCTGCCAATTTCAGGGTCAATCAAAGCTCGGGGCGGCATCTATGAAGTCCTCACCCATGCGGAAAAACTCGCCTTAGCAGCCGGTATTTTATCAACAGACGATAATTACGAAATTTTATTTTCTGAACAATTTCGTCAATTCTTTAGCCAATACCGCATCGCGGTAGGCTCAACCGGCAACCTGGGCATGTCTATCGGCATTATGAGCGCTAAACTCGGTTTTAGTGTCAGTGTGCATATGTCCGCTGATGCCAGACAGTGGAAAAAAGATAAATTGCGTTCACATGGCGTGAATGTGGTGGAATACGAGCAAGATTACAGCATTGCCGTCGAACAAGGCCGTAAAGAAGCCGAAAAAGACCCGAACTGCTTTTTTATTGATGATGAAAACTCTACCACCTTATTTTTAGGTTATGCCGTGGCAGGCTTGCGCTTGAAAAAACAATTTGCAGACCAAGGTGTTACCGTAGATAACGACCACCCGCTGTTTGTCTATTTACCCTGCGGTGTCGGGGGTGGCCCCGGTGGTGTCGCTTTCGGGTTAAAACTCGCCTTTGGGGATGCCGTCCACTGCTTATTCGCTGAACCAACCCACTCACCTTGTATGCTGCTAGGAGTACATACTGGCCTGCATGATGGAGTCTCTGTTCAAGAAATTGGTATCGATAATATCACCGCCGCAGACGGCCTTGCGGTTGGTCGTGCATCAGGCTTTGTAGGACGCGCAATGGAGCGGTTAATTGATGGTTATTACACCATCGAAGATAGCGAAATGTATAACCTGTTAGGCTTACTCAACCAGACAGAGTCTATTAAATTAGAACCGTCGGCCTTGGCGGGTATGACTGGCTGCGTGCATGTCACGCAAAACACCGATTATTTGCAATCAAAAGCACTCACACCAACGAAACTAGCTAACGCAACACATCTGGTATGGGCAACGGGTGGTGGTATGGTTCCTGCAGATGAAATGCAAAAATATTTATCACAAGCCAATCTAAACTAATAATTAACATGTTCAAAGCCCTCTTACATTCAATGATATGAGGGCTTTGATAAAAACTCGGGATCCCAAGCTTGGTCAGTTCGGGTGAATACCCAATGCGAATTGTAGATCGGCAAGCGTTATCATCAACATCATAGAGTCAAGTGGTGAAGGGACGAAACCAATGTGCTCATAGAACCGTTTAGCATTGTCCGTTAATGCGTGAACCACAACCCCTCGAATGCCCACCAGCCCAGAAGCCTGAATAACACGATGACAGGCATCTTTAACTAACCCCCTACCAACTCCAAGACCTTTCGCCCTTGTATCTACAGCTAGCCTGCCGAGTAAGATGACGGGAATGTCAGAGGGCATGTTGCGGCGAAATCGCCCAACGGCTTGATTGGTGCTCACAACCCCGGTGGACAAGGCATAGTAACCCATTACTTGGTTATCCGAAGTGGTCACAAAAGTGCGCGAGGCCCCTGAGTTTTGATAACTCATTGCCCGGTTTTTTAACCAGAGATCCAATGCCTCTTCACCAGAGGAAAACCCTTCCAGTAAATGGCCTGTTTTTAGTGGTTCTGGCGCTGTTAGCTTCAATGTCATTCCTCCCAAGGGGATTTAGACATCATCGTTTTCCTCAATGCCTCATTACTACTCGGCGCAGCATCAAGCTGGCTGATAAATTCTTGGTAAACCTCGGCGCTGACGTTAATCACCCGCAGATCGGCCAGCGTTTCTTCAGCTGCACGCCGCGCTGCTTCCAGAACAAATTCGGTACGGTTTTTTCCCACAGCATTCGCAGCACGGTCGATCAGGATTTTGTCTTCCGGTTTTATTCTCAGGTTAAGAGATGAGCGAGTCACGGCAACATCATTTTGAGTCGACATATCGACCTCCCAATTGATTGCTTACTCAGCTAAGCATACAGAAATGTAATGTCGTTGTCATTACATTGTAAATACAAGATTGTCGTACCATGTATTTATGACGTAAATATCACATTGATTTAACAGTGAAATTAATAAAAAAATCAAAAAACTGACATGAGTGAAATCCCCCAATAGCTGGGCAACCAATTATTAGGGGTCACTTAATGAGAAGAGGGCTTTTTACCATCAACCGCACATTATTCGCTTTATAATGATTGCCCCGGTAATGGCACTAAATCACTTTCAATATAGCGTCTTACTAACGTCGCAAGCGCGACTAATGAGTCAAGATGCGTTCTTTCCCAGCCGTGGGAACTGTCTAGAGCAAAACAGGCTAAAGCCGCACGAATATCCCACCCTGCATCAATCGCGGCGGCACTATCCGAACGATAATGTTTAAACGTATCGCGGACGTGAGGAATATCATACTGCTGACATAGCTGCAATAAATGCCGTGTAATGGCTAAATCAAACGGCCCGGTTCTGTCACGAAAAGCTAAAGTGAGTGCGTCATCCCGTGTGGTTTGGTCTGGGGCAGAAACAGAGTTATCAATCGCTAATAATTCTTGAACCTGCGGACCAAAACCGTGTGTTCCGCCAATACCGACCTCTTCTGAAATCGTGAACATCATCTGGCAAGGCACCGCTGGCACAATGCCATCATCCACCAGTGATTTTAATGCAGCTAACATCACCGCGCAGCCAGCTTTGTCATCTAAATGACGAGAAACAATAAAACCGTTGTCAATGAATTCGGGTTGCGCATCAACCGCAACAATATCACCGACATTTAAGCCATGGGATTGCAAATCAGCGAAGTTATAACAGGGGGCATCAAGGCGAATTTCTAAATTATCCCAATCGGCTATTTGGGTATCAACTTCAGTATTAAAGCGATGCCCAGAGGCTTTTAATGGCAAAATCGTGCCGCGATATTGGTGATTGTCACTAAATACCGTCACCCTTGCACCTTCCGCAAAACGCGCTGCCCATGTACCTGTATTACGCAGAGCCAAACGCCCATTCGGTTTGAGTTGTGTCACCATCGCCCCTAACGTATCAAGGTGGGCGGCTAATGCACGTTTAGGCTCTTCAGAGCCAAGCGTGATATATAACACCCCACGGCGTGTGTATTTCGGTGTGAACCCCAACTCAGTCAACCATTGGTGAGTTTGCGCCACGGCTTGCTCCGTCATACCAACCGGGCTAGGCGTACATAACAATGTTTTTAATACAGAGGTCAGATATACTTTATCTATCATTATATTACCTATCTTCACTTAAAAAACGTTCTTGCAATGTGGCTTGCAGCGCTAACATGGCTTGTTCTGCGTAAGCCATATGAGCTTCCATCACCGATTGGACTTTTGCGGCATCTTTACGGCGTAATGCTTCGATTAATTGATATTGGTATTCAATGCCTTGGCGTCTATCGACAGGCTCAGGTTTTAAATAAATATCCTTACAAACCGCTAAATCTTTGAGTAAACGCTGTAAAAAATGGCAAATAAACACTAATAAAACGTTGTCGGAATAGCTGGCAACCACGGCATGAAAATCCAGTTCGGCCATCCGCTGTTGCCAGCGTTCGTTTTCATCTACGGGTTCATGGTCATAAATGGCGATGGTATCGTACAGCTTTTGAATACCCTCATTATCAATGTTGTCAATCGCACTAACGGCAACCACTGGTTCGAGTAATTTACGTAGCGTATAAATATCTTTGATTGATATATCCCGCGTAAACAAATAGTTCGATAACAAACTCATTGCTCGGGATTCAGTCATGGAATCAATAAACGCGCCACCACCCGGCCCGGTTTTCGTTTTAATTAATCCTTGAACTTCTAATGATTTCAGTGCTTCTCGCACCGTACTTTTGCTGGCGTTATAATGTTCAATCAGTTCTTTTTCTTGTGGCAAACGGTCACCGGGTATGAGGTTATCGGCCATGATAGTTTCTTTTATTGCATTGACGATTTCATCAGTCCGCTTAATACGTACTGGCTCTATTGTCTTCGGCTTATTGGTGCTCATATTAGGTTCTCAACTGGTTTAAATTATTTTCTAAACGACTGAATCAACACGAATACGTGGGGCACTCGCCAATAAATTTCGCGTATATTCATGCTCCGGCGCGGCAAATAAGCTGCGGGTATCTCGACATTCTAGCAAATCCCCTAAATAGAGTACGGCAACTCTATCTGCTATCGATTCCACTACCGCTAAATCGTGGCTAATAAATAAATACGACAACGAAAACTGTTGTTTAAGTTGTTCTAATAACAACAAGACTTGCGCTTGCACCGAAACATCCAACGCACTAACTGGCTCATCAAGGACTAATATCCGCGCATCTGCGGCTAAGGCTCTCGCAATCGCTAGCCGCTGTGCCTGTCCTCCCGAAAACTCATGGGGATAGCAAGCTAACGCGTCAATTGGCATATTGACGGCCTCAAGTAATTCCGCCAAGCGTTTCGCCCTTTGTGATGCATTCATGTGCTTTAAGTATTTCAAGGGAACCGTTAATGTTTCCCCAATCGTTTTACGTGGGTTCAAAGATGCGACAGGGTCTTGAAAAACATACTGAATAGCTTGCCCAAACGCACGAGCACCTTGCTGCAGCCACTCGGCTCGAGTCTGCCCTAATACGGTAATTTCCCCCGAGGTTTCACGCTCCAACCCAACTAAAATACGCGCTAAGGTGCTTTTTCCAGAACCACTCTCCCCTACAACAGCAAGTGTTTCGCCTTCATAGAGCGATAATGAAATGTTTTTTAGTGCATGAACTTGGCGCCCTCGGGGGTGAAATAGGCTCTTCGGCTGCCCGAAGGTTTTCACCAACTGATTAACCTCAATCACTTTTTTCATTAAGCCTCCTGCGTTGATGCTAAATCATTACCATTAGGCTGATGACCATAGAGTTGTTGAACCTGCTTTAAAAACCCACGCCCTTCCCCTAACTTCGGTACACTGGCGATCAGACGTTGTGTGTAAGGATGCTGAGGCTGACGTAATACCGTTTGCGTATCCCCCGTTTCGACTATCTCACCTTGCTGCATCACCGCAACACGGTCGCAAATTTGATTAATAACCGCGAAGTCATGGGTAATAAATAAGAGCGCAACACCGCGTTCACGGCGTAGTTGGTTGAGTAACTCTAAAATACGCGCCTGGACCGTGACGTCTAATGCGGTGGTCGGCTCGTCGGCAATAATCAACACCGGGTCATTGGCCAACGCCATCGCGATCCCTACCCGCTGGCGCTGCCCGCCCGAGAGTTCATGGGGATAGGCATCAAAACGTTCTTGCGCATCAGGGATCCCAACACTATCCAATAATTCGATAGCTTTATTTTTCGCCTCATAGAGTGACAAAGACTGGTGAGCAGTGATGGCCTCACGCAATTGCACACCAATGGTAAATTGCGGATGGAGTGTCGTCAGTGGGTCTTGGAAAATATAGGACACCTTCGCACCACGACGGCGCTGCATAACGGATAATGGCAATGACAACATTTCTTCATGTTCTACATAAATCCCCCCCGCGGTAATCAACGCAGGAGGCGATGCTAGCAGCCCCATCACAGACAAAGCCGTAACACTCTTACCTGAGCCGCTCTCCCCAATTAACCCTAAGCACTCCCCCGCCCCAACGGTAAAACTAATCCCTTTTACAGTCGGACGTAATTGATTTCCTTGGCGAAAAGCGACTGACAACTCTTTGACTTCTAATACCGCTTGTTTATCCCCTGTTTTCGCAGGAATATTAACTCTATCAGTCTGTGTCATCGGTTGTGAGCGCTGTAGAGCCCCTGATTTTAACCGGGGATCAAGAATGTCACGCACGCCATCCCCTAACAGGTTAAAGCTAATCACAATAAGAAAGATCATAATACCGGGTACCAATGCCACATGAGGAGCGACAAACATTTGTGCGCGCCCTTGCCCTAACATTGAACCTAAATCTGCATTCGGTGGCTGAGTCCCTAGCCCTAAAAATGACAAGCCCGCCGTCTCTAAGATCATCCAACCGATGGTCGTTGACATGGTAACCACAATAATTGGCAAGACATTCGGTAACACTTCCGTTAATAGCACTTGTAGGTGGTTTTTACCTGACAGCCTTGCTGCTTGAATAAAATCCCTATCACGCAAACCCACCGTTAACCCACGAATATTTCTCGCAAAAAAGGGAATATTGACCAATGCGATAGCATATAACGCATTGAGTAACCCTGGCCCAAGGACTGCGACAATCGCTAATGCCAATAGTATGTATGGAAATGCCATAAGCATATCAATACAACGCATCAATAATGTATCGGTGCGATGGCCTACATAGCCAGCCACCAAGCCAATCAGGGTGCCGAATATTGCCGCAATGAGCGTTGCTGAGATACCGACCAATAGGGATACTCGGGTTCCCCACAGCAATCGAGACAAAATATCTCGCCCTAAATGGTCTGTCCCTAATAAATGATCAGGAGAAAAAGCGGGAAGTAGCCGATTCACTAAATCGGTTTTATCTGGATCAGCAAGGGGGAGCCAAGGGGCTAAAAATGCCAAGAGCATAATGATAACTAAAATAAATAGCCCCAACGTTGCTAGACGGTTCGCCAATAATAACGAGCCGATCGATTGGCGATGACGATGCTGAATAACAGGGGTCACAGACTGGCTCATGATTTCAACCTCGGGTCTAACATGGCTTGCACAACATCCGCAAGCAAATTGATAAAGACATAGGACGCTGCCGCAATCAATACGCCCCCTTGGACTAAAAACAAGTCACGGGTTGCTACTGCCTTGACTAGCATGGCGCCTAGCCCCGGCCACTGAAAAACGGTTTCAATGTACACCGCACCACCAAAAACGAAACCCGCTTGGATACCAATGACTGGGATGACTGAAACCAGCGCCATACGAAATGCATGGCGGAAAATCACTCTGCGTTCGCTCAGCCCTTTAGCTCTGGCGGTACGAATGAAATCGAGCCTTAATACTTCTAACATTGCCGTACGTGTCAAACGCGCTATCACTCCTGTCGCAACCAATGAAAGCGTTACAGCAGGTAAAACAAGGTGATGTAATAAATCGCTCAGGCCACCGCCTTGCCAAATATCATACATTCCAGATGCCGGAAACCATTGTAATTGAACAGAAAAAAGCATAATCATCAGTAAGCCTATCCAAAAAGATGGCATTGATATACCCAATAAAACAGCGAGTGTAATAAACCGATCACTCCAACTGAACTGACGAATGGCAGAAAAGACCCCCGCCAGCAGCCCTAGAATTGAGCTGAGTAACAACGCACTTCCGCCCAAAATTAACGTGGCAGAAAATCGCTCTAAAACCTCATCAACAACTGGACGGTTAAGGACAAATGAGCGGCCAAAGTCACCCGAAATTAAATTATTCATCCAAATAAAATATTGCTGATATAACGGCTTATCGAGCCCAAGCTCAACTTTGACTCTCGCCACATTTTCAGGAGTCGCCCAAGGGCCAAGCAACGCTTGAGCTGGGTCTCCAGGGATCATTGCCATGATAAAAAAGACAATTAACGTCAAACCAATCAGTATGGGTATGGTCGCTAAAACGCGTTTCAAACAGTATAACCACATAGTTTTTCCCCATAAAATCAAATGATTAATTGAATAATCAATTCACATTAATCAATCTTTACGAACGTCTTTAAGTAATAAATTAAAATTAGGCTGCAATTTGAAATGCTTAACATGCTCATTCGCGACCGCATTTTGCTTCCAATTCGCGACAAACAGCCAAGGTGCATCTTGATGAACAATTTTTTGTACTTGCCGATATAGCTGGGCGCGCTCCTCGAGGTTATTGGTGACTCGAGCTTTGTCTAATAACCTATCAAGCTGCTTGTTACTGTAATAACCGGAATTAAACCCGCCTTTATCTGGCCAAGAGGCGCTATGTAAGGTTAAAAAGGGTAAAGTATCTGGGTCATTCGTCATCCATGCCATTTCAGCCATGTGTGCTTGTTTGAGGCCTGCATTGACCTTGGATAGGTAGGTATTCCACTCAAAAGTTTGGATTTCGACAGATAACCCAACCGCTTTCAGGTCAGCTTGAATGGCGGTTGCCATGGGGATCGGGTCTAGCATCCCTGAGCCCCCTTCCGTGACATAAAAAATAACTTTTTGCCCTTGAGCCCCTGCTTCTGCTATCAATTGGCGTGCTTTTTCAGGGTCATAAGGATAAGCCTTTGTTTCTGCATCAAATGCCCAATCAAATGCCGATGGGATGGGCCCTTGTGCTACCCCCGCAGAGTCCTGAAGAATATATTTCACAATATTGTCTTTATTTACCGCATAGTTAACGGCTTGCCTCACACGCACATCATCAAACGGTGGTTGAGACGCATTGAGCATGGCATACCAAACATGAGGCCCTACCGCTTCATAAACATCAAAGCGGTCGTCATTAACAAATAGCGGGACATTATCAGCGGGTACCTCAACCATGGCATCAATCCCCCCTGCTAACATTTCTGCGACCCGAGTATTAGCGTCAGTAATAGGCCGAAAAACCACATGCTCTAAACTGGGTTTTCCATCCCAATAGTTTTCATTCGCGGATACGACCACCCTTTGGTTTGCGGTCCACTCATCAAATTTAAAAGGCCCTGTTCCACTGGGATGGCGGCTAAAGTCTTTGTCGTATTGTTTTACTGCTGTAGGTGAAACAATCAGCCCTGCCGGTGTCGCTAAGTTCGATAAAAACGGGGCAAACGGCTCTTTTAAGGTAAAAACGACGGTTCTGTCATCCAGGGTCGTTATCTTGTCTATCGCGGAGAAAAAAAACGATAATGGGAATGGCCCTGTATGGTAGTACGGGTGCTGGTTATCCAGCATTCGTTCAAACGTGAATTTGACGGCATCCGCATTGAATGGGCTGCCATCGTGAAATTTTATATCTTCGCGTAAATGGAAAGTATAGGTGAGGCCATCGTCACTAATAGACCATGACTGGGCTAAAGCAGGCTCAAGCGTTAATGTGCCATCGGCATTGCGAACTAACCCTTCATACAAGTTAACCAAAATTCGGGAATCATTCGCTGCTGTCGCCACTTGTGGGTCTAATGACTGCGGCTCAGCAACTTGCCCTAATAACAAGACATTAGGATGATTCACCGCCAATGTCGGTAGCGAAATAAAGCATAAAAGCCAAAGACTGGCTATCCATCTACATAAACGCATCTTCATTCGCGCCTCCCCGGGTGCTGACATTGCTATATGATTGTGAAGTGTGATTTGTGTCAATTTTGTTAATAATTTTATCTTTTTCTTTATTTATGATGATAAATTATATTTCAAGCAAGAATTTATGATGATAAATTTGATCAAGGTCTAATTTATGAGGTGTAAAATGACATTTTCAATTGTGGCGCGCTGCCCAGTGACAGGAAAAATAGGCGCAGCAACGGCAACAGGTGGCCCTGCTGTTGGTGCATTAGTCTTACATGGTGAAAGCCAAACAGGTGCAATCGCCACTCAAGCAATGACAAACCCTATTGCAGGACTAACAGGTATTGAATATTTGCAACAAGGTCATAATGCGAATAAAAGCTTAGATTACCTAGTGACACAAGATATTGGCTGCGAACAACGGCAATTGATTATTCTTGATAACCACGGTGGTACAGCCGATTGGACGGGACAAGATTGCTTACCTTGGTGTGGAAGTTTATCGGAGCCCAACTTCGCCATTGCTGGAAATATGTTAGCTGGTGAGCAGGTTCTGGATGCCATACATCAAAGCTATTATAAAAACGCCCATCAAGATCTGGCTGATAGGCTACTGATTGCCATGCAAGCAGGTGCAGATGAAGGCGGTGACTACCGGGGGATCCGTTCAGCTGCATT
This sequence comes from Providencia sp. PROV076, assembly GCF_028483405.1. Classification (NCBI taxonomy): domain Bacteria; kingdom Pseudomonadati; phylum Pseudomonadota; class Gammaproteobacteria; order Enterobacterales; family Morganellaceae; genus Providencia; species Providencia sp. PROV076. Next base: position 123,895 of record NZ_JAMPRR010000002.1, read on the forward strand.
AAAAATATGGAATAACCGACAATATGCAGATATCGATATTCGCTGTGACTGGTCTGAAGCACCGTTATCCGCGCTTGTCACCATTCTTCAACAAGTCCGATCCGAGGATTATGCTAATTTTTTCGCACAAATTCCTACAGGGAATGAATATATCACTAATAATTGAACCTATCATGGTGCATATCGACTAATAAAGTAAAATAACTGAATGATATGTACCTAAAATAAAAAATAGCCATCCGCTAAATGACAATTAACCACATGAATCACGCTGTATTTTTTCTTATTACAATCAATTTAGCTTTTTATTCAATTTCCAATTCATTACTTAATCTTAATTATCTATTCTTGTTATACATTCTCTTAACTTTTATCTCTGATAGCCATCAAAAAATAAATGGTTATTTTTACAACATTAAAGATAATAGAAAATACCTATCTCTTTGAGTCTGTCTAATTCTATCTCATAAATGATGACGTTAATTAACCTTAGTAAATGCTAGGTTATTTTCTTCTGCTTATGTATTACACATAAAAAATAGAATGAACAACATTATCAACACGTTAAAAACAACCCTTACTATTAATATCATGAATGATATTTAGATAGGCCAGCCAAGCAATATTAAATAAACTTAAATTTTGTAGGTCTTACCAGATGGATAATTAATAATCAAATGAACAAAAATAACTCAAAGAGGTCATTAAAATTCCATTTATATATTATATTTCTCATTTTATAACTTAAGGGATATTCAGAACTTTCATCTATGGTGAAATATTAATCTCCTTCTTTGATCCCCTCATCAATTATTAACCTTAAGTTAAATTATCATATTTACACCTGTACACTTTTAATGACATTAACATTAAAAAAATATTAATTCTTACATCTCTAAAATAAAGTAATCACCGACAAAGCCTTTACAGCACTGAGCACATCAATTTACGTCACATTTCATTTCAATGATCTTTGTTAACAAATGCTACCGGCACTTAACAATTACAAAATATATGATAAGATCATCATCTCAATTTGAAATTATTTACTATATAAAAAACAAGATTGTTATTGAGGTTATAGATGAAAATCTCGAGAAGAAAGCTATTATTAGGGGTTGGTGCTGCTGGAGTTCTAGCAGGGGGTGCTGCAGTTGTTCCTATGATCAATCGTGAAGGTCGTTTTGAATCGACTAAATCACGTGTACCTGCTGTTGCTGGTACTGAAGGCAAATTACCTGAGTCTGCAGATGCAGTCATCATCGGTGCTGGCCTTCAAGGGATCATGACTGCAATTAACCTTGCAGAAAAAGGTCTTAATGTTGTTATCTGTGAAAAAGGTGTTGTCGGCGGTGAGCAATCAGGCCGTGCATACAGCCAAATCATCAGCTACAAGACCTCCCCAGCGATTTTCCCTTTACACCACTACGGGAAAATTCAATGGCTTGGAATGAACGAAAAAATCGGTGCTGACACCAGCTACCGTGTTCAAGGCCGTGTTGAAGTACCTTCTAGCGAAGAAGATTTAGAAATTTCAAGAGCGTGGATAAAATCTGCATCTGAAAACCCAGGTTTCGATACCCCATTACGTACCCGTATGATTGAAGGTACTGAACTGGCTAATCGTCTGGTTGATGCACAAACTCCATGGAAAATTGGTGGATTTGAAGAAGACTCAGGTAGCCTTGACCCAGAAGTTGTCACACCAACCATGGCAAACTACGCAAAATCAATCGGTATCCGCATCTACACCAATTGTGCAGTACGTGGTATCGAAACTGCAGGCGGTAAAATCTCTGATGTTGTCACAGAAAAAGGTGCAATCAAAACTTCTCGTGTTGTTCTGACGGGTGGTATTTGGTCGCGTCTGTTCATGGGTAACTTAGGTATTGACGTTCCAACACTGAACGTTTACCTGTCACAACAACGTATTACTGGCGTACCAGGTGCACCAAAAGGTAACGTACACTTACCTAATGGTATTCACTTCCGTGAACAAGCTGATGGCACCTACGCGGTTGCTCCACGTATCTTTACCAGCTCTATCGTTAAAGACAGCTTCCTGTTAGGACCAAGATTCCTGCACGTATTAGGCGGTGGAGAATTACCATTAGAGTTCTCTATTGGTAAAGACTTATTCAACTCCTTCATGATGGCAACATCTTGGAACTTAGATGAGAAGACACCATTCGAAGAGTTCCGTACAGCAACGAATACACCAAACAACGAACACTTAGATGGCGTTCTGGAAAGACTGAGAAAAGAATTCCCAGTATTTAAAGAGTCCAAAGTGGTTGAACGTTGGGGTGGTACCGTTGCGCCAACGGATGATGAAATTCCAATTATTTCAACAGTCGAGCAGTATCCAGGTTTAGTCATCAACACCGCAACAGGCTGGGGTATGACAGAAAGCCCTGCATCTGGTCGATTAACGGCTGAATTATTAATGGGCGAAAAACCATTTATCGACCCAACGCCGTACAAACTTTCTCGTTTTAACTAAAAAACGGGAAAAATAGCGATTTTTACTGTGGATCTATTAGTGAATAGTTTAAAGTTAAATGAAAGTTTAATTTTTGATAAAATTAATAGATCCTATTTACTTTGATAATGTTAAGGAGTTTACATGCGCTATAAAACTTTATTGCTTTCTCTGCCTTTGATTTTAGGTGTAGCAAGTGCGAATGCAGCTGATGATGTTAAACGCGTTCCAGTGAAAGGATTCCCTATCTCTGAATCAGTAGAAATCGGTGCGGGCAACAGCCTTATTTTCCTGAGCGGAAAAGTACCTTCTAAAATCTCTGCAGACGCTAAAGAAGGCGTTTTAGAGTCTTATGGTAATACCGAAGCACAAACTATCAACGTGTTAAAACAAATCCAAGCTAACCTTGAAGGTATGGGTTTGACCATGAACGACGTTGTTAAAATGCAAGTATTCTTAGTTGGTGGTGAAGAAACTCAAGGTACTATGGACTTTGCTGGCTTTATGGCTGGTTACAACAAGTTCTATGAGTCTGAGAAAGTAACTAATCTGCCAGCTCGTTCTACCTTCCAAGTCGCTAAACTGGCTAATCCAGCTTGGAGAGTAGAAATCGAAGTGACAGCGGTACGCCCAGCTGCAAAAAAATAAGTTATTCGATAACGAATAACTAAACGATAATGGGGCATAGCAATGTGCCTCGTTATATTACTTGCCTTTCTTCTATTGCCATATCTTTCAACATCCTCTCACAGATTGTTACTCTCGTTTCCTGTATGCTATTGCTTAAAGTTCTTCAATAAATAAACGTGCTATGCTGCGATTATCAATCGTAAACGTTAGTAATGGTATAAGACAAGGTAATGTATGATTAAAGAGTCTCTCAAGATCCATGGAAAAAAGCAGTTTGAAATCAAACAAAAAGTGTTGTTTCCACGTAAGTCTAAAGAGATCCGTTACCAAGTAGATACTTTTTTCTTTTTACCTTCATCATTACAGATTAACCCTGACCTCTATGCAGCATCAAACCTCCAGCGCAGCCTAAAGAACTATATTCGGCTACGCCCACTTACAGTAAAATTATCATCACTTACTGATGAAAACGGGGCATTGAATGAGCTAAAGCAGTGGCTACAGCAATATAACCCACAAAACTTACCTTCATTGGACGAATATGAAAATAGGCTAAAACGTTATGCTTTAACGTTCAAAAGAACGATCCGCTTGAACATTAAAATGGTAAGCCAAACTCCCCAACGGCAGACTCCCGAATATTTGACTGAGTTCATGGCAAATATCGCCAAATGTTTCTGTGCTTATCGGGAATTAGCCATTCCGTCAGCCAAAATTGAAGAAGCTATCCATTCCAATGCTTTTTCTTATTGTGACGAATTTATGACGTATTACACCATGAATTATTTACGTGATTTATTAGCAGATAAACAAATACCGTTACGCGAAGAAATACGTCATTTTTGGTACCAAGAGATGCGTTATTTGAAAAAGCAGTATCCTGATTGTTTTCCCAGTGATGAAACGGATGCTGAATTAGTCACATACCGCCGCAATTTATTGAAAAAATATATTAATCGTTATCTCTATTTAGAAATTCGTCATAAACGGGGACTTCCTCTTCTACTACACTCTATCTATGGTATTGCAGCTGCAATTTCAATGATTTTCGCGACTGTTATCGCCTTTTTCTGGCAAGGAAAATATGGTGCTTTAAGTGCCAACTTATTTTTAGCGATGATCATCGGCTATATCTTCAAAGATAGGCTAAAAGAAGTTGGCCGGGAGCAATTGTATCGGCTATTCCAAAAATGGATCCCTGACCGCCAATTGCGTATTTATCGGGAAGGTATTAAAGCACCTGTTGGTATCTGTAAGGAGTCCTTTCGTTTTATCAATGAAGCGATGCTTTCACCCGATATCCGTGAAATGCGGCAAAAATCCCATTGGGTTAATTTGGTCAATGTTCAACGTATGGAAGACATACTGTATTACCGAAAGGATGTGCTACTGCATAATCGCCAATCCGTCTTCGAAAAGAACCAATCTTCTATCGCCGATATTACTCGGTTCAATATTTCTGATTTTTTGAAACACATTGATATTAGTTATGAAGAGTTAACCGTCAATGATGATGAGCCCGCGATTATGGGAGAAAAGGTTTACCATATTTACCTTTGCCGTCGCATCACGATAAATAAAAAAACCTACAATGAGCTGGCGCGTTTAGTGGTAAATGCCGATGGGATAAAACGCTTAGAAATGTTGCAATCACTGGACTTGCTGACAACCGATGAAGACATTGAAATTTCACCGCAGTGAAGATTACCCCTTTTTATAAAAAATATTCTAACATTTAATTTTCTAAATCATTCGAACTGTAGCAAGGCGGCAAGAGAAGCTAATCCCTAGGAGCATACAAAAGTATGTGGCCCGGGGTAGCGAGCATAGCCAACACCGCTACAGCTCGAAGGATGACGAAAATTTAGTAGTAGAGAGCAATATACTGGTCATCCACCCTCTTAATATCAACCGGGGTATCAAAAATATCCTCAATAATTTCAGATTTCATGATCTCCTCAGGCTTACCGTGATAAGACAAACGGCCGTTTCTCAGTGCAACAATGTAGTCAGAATAAACTGACGCAAAGTTAATATCATGGATAACTAAAATAATCGTTTTTCCCAACTCGTCTGCGGCTTTACGCAGCAGTTTCATCATAATCACGGCATGCTTCATATCAAGATTATTCAATGGCTCATCGAGTAAAACATATTCTGTATCTTGGCATAAAACCATTGCCACATAGGCCCGTTGACGTTGACCACCCGATAATTCATCTAAATAACGGTGACGTAAATCTGATAAGTTTAGAAAAGAGAGTGACTCATCAATTTTCTTTTTATCATCAATGGTTAAACGACCTTTGGTATACGGGTAGCGCCCAAAACCGACCAACTCTTCAACCGTTAGTCGACTCGCAAATTGGTTCTCTTGGCGCAAAACAGATAAACATTTTGCGAGTTTATCACTCGGAGTTGTTGATACATCAAGTTCATTCACTTTGACATAGCCACCGTCATCGGGCTGTAACAAACGCCCGATAATCGACAACAGTGTTGATTTACCTGCACCATTAGGCCCGATGATTGAGGTAATACCGCTATTTTTAATTGTTGTTGTTACGTTATCTAAGACTTTAGTATCCTGATAACTTTTCGATATCTGACTAATTTCAATCATACTAAAACCTTCTTAACACCATATAAATAAAGAATATTCCACCGACAAACTCGATAACAACCGATAATGTCCCCGCCATATTTAGGCCATATTCAAGGATCAATTGACCACCAACCAGTGCAATGACACCAAGTAGAAAGGAAACGGGTAGCAAATAGCGGTGTTGGCTACTGCCAGCCACTAAGTAAGCTAAGTTCGCGACCATCAAGCCTAAGAATGTTAAAGGGCCAACCAGTGCCGTCGAAACAGCAACCAAGATTGAAATAAGCAACAAGATAACCGTGACTTGCTGGCGATAATTAATCCCTAAGTTCACCGCATTGGCTTGCCCTAACGCGATAACATCGAAACAATAGCGCATACGCCACAATAAAATGCCCACGACCGCAGTGATAAGCAGCGTGAATAGAATGAGCTCAGGTGTCCCTTTGGTAAAGGTGGCAAACATCCGGCTTTGTAAAATGGAAAACTCATTGGGATCCATTAAGCGCTGTAGCAATGTCGCTACACTGCGAAATAATGTGCCAAGAATAATACCCACCATCAATACTAGGTTGATATTCATTTTAACTGACACAAATAACCAGCGATAAAGCAGTACAGAGAACAGCACGAGTAGAGTGGACTCTAATAAAAACTTACCAATATTCAATAGCCAAGAGGATGGAAAGCTATCGGTATAGAAGACAAAAATGGTTTGTAATAATATAAATAATGCTTCCAATCCCATGATAGATGGAGTCAATATCTTATTATTAGCAATAGTTTGAAAGAGAACTGTTGAAACCCCTGAGGCAAAAGCCACCACGATCATGGTGAGAACAATATAGCCTCGGTGCGGCAAAATGTAGGCAAGATTACTGCCCAAATTGACCGTCATATAAAGAACAATGGATAACAATGACAATGCCAGTAGTATCCATATTCTTTGCAACGGAGTTACCCCTTTCCTAGGCAACGCTATTGATGAGTTAACTTTTTGCATAACGTTGTTGCTTCAACAATAAATATAAAAAAATCACCGCGCCAACAACACCTAAAATCACACTTGCAGGGATTTCAAATGGATAGCGAATTAAGCGCCCAATAATGTCACAGAGTAAAACTAAGCCACCACCAGCAAGACAAATCCATGGAATGGTTTTACGTATGTTATCGCCCATCACTAAGCTCACCAGATTTGGAATAATTAAGCCTAGGAAAGGTAATGCCCCGACCACCACGACCACCACACCACTGATTAAGGCGATAATCGATAAACCGATAGTCATCACTTTGCGATAATTTAGGCCAACATTAATTGAAAACTCACGTCCCATACCGGCAACCGTAAAGCTATCTGCAATCCAGCAAGCAATTAACGTTAATATTCCTACTAACCACAAGAGTTCATATCGACCTTGAATGATGCTAGAAAAGTCACCACTCATCCATGCACCAAGAGATTGCAATAAGTCGAAATAATAAGCAGTAAAGATGGTTAATGCGCTAATCACTGCACCTAACATAATCCCTACCAGAGGGACGATTAGTGCAGATTTTAAAATTACGCGGCGCAATAGCATCATAAACAGCATGGTACCAAGGAGTGCAAAACCGCTGGCGACCACCATCTTGGTCATAATACTCGCTGCTGGGAAAAGTACCATGACAACCAATAAACCTAAGCTGGCTGACTGGGTTGTTCCTGCAAGAGAAGGCTCCACAAAACGGTTTTGCGTTAATAATTGCATGATTAGACCTGCAACGCTCATCGCGCTACCGGCTAAAATCAAGGATATGGTTCGGGGAATTCGGCTAATAAAAAAGATGTCTTGCATCTCTGGGTCGGTGAAAAGCGAAACGGGTGACACGTCACCCGCTCCAATAAACAAGCTTAATACCGCTAAAACCAATAACGCGATAATTCCACAAAAAAGATAAAGCGTTTTCATCGGTTATTTTGCTTGGCTCTTCTCTAGTGCTGTATTGATGTCGTCCATTAGTTTAGAGTAGGTTTGGATCCCACCCGCGATATACACGGCAGTTGGGTCAAGGTAAGTAATTTGGCCTTTTTCCCATGCTGCTGTTTTTCTCACTAATGCGTTATCAAGTACCTCAGCGGCTGGCTGAGCATCAGATTTACCAATCGCACTATCACGGTCGATAACAAATAACCAATCTGGGTTCAATTTCACCAGTAATTCTGCATTAACGATATTACCGTGACGCCCTGTGTTTTCAGTAAATACATAAGCCGGTTCGAAACCTAACACATCAAAAATAAAGCCAAAACGTGAGCCTGGGCCATACGCGGAGATTTTACCACCACTGACTAAGATCACCATCGCTTTACCTGCTGTCGGTGCTTTAGCCTTGATACCTTCAATTTTTGTGTTGAAGTCAGCAATCAGTTTTTTGGCTTGTTCTTCTTTACCAAATAATGCGCCAAGCTCATTAGTACGCTCAGTTAAGCTACCAATAAAGTTTTTGTTATCAATGTCTAATGAAATAGTTGGAGCAACACCACTGAGTTTGTCATAGGCATCACGAGCACGGCTACCACCTAAAATCAGGTCAGGTTTAGCATTACTTAATGTTTCATAAGCAGGTTCAAATAATGTTCCGCCATTGACGTATTCAGAGCCGCTATATTTCGTTAAGAATTCAGGGAAGCGAACGTTGGTTTGTGGAACACCAGCAACCGGGGCTCCGAGTGCATCCATGATGTCCAGTGTTTCCATGTTCATCACCATAACTTTTTGCGGATGACGAGGAATTTCAGTTTTGCCTTGGGCATGTTCTACTGTGATAGTTTGTTTTTCTGCAACTTGAGCTGTTTCTGATGTGTCTTTCGCGTTATCACAACCCGCTAATACTAATGCTGATAACAAAGCAATACCCGAAACTAATGATTTTACAAACATCTAATTTCCTCCGTCCATCGATAAAAGTACTGATGATTAAATTTGGTGACCCATAATTTAGCGTATATTACACGCAAATAAGCGCAAATGATATTAGTTTGCATTTGCATTCGCTAAAAAGTTGTTACAACGCACAAAAACATCAATTTCATTCTATTGGTGGATAATTAAGAGAATTGCAAAAGTAAAACGATAGGGAAAATATTAAGGAATTAAGATGAGGAAACGGTGACTTGAAGATGGATATATTGATAGATAGATTGAATTTACAGTTAAACCTTGATGCCCTACTCATTTGTACAAAAGACAATACAAAACCGTAATCTCAACCTACCTATCACCACTAATCATTTAAAAACTCATTATTGTATATCATCCAAGTTCCCATGTTTATTAAGCTGGGAGCTAATATCTTCAAGGAACCAATCGATTGGGGTTCCCATTAAAAATGCAAGTTTGAACAGATGAAACAGGTCAATTTTAATTTTGCCTCTTTCGTAACGCGAGATCTGTTGTTGGCTAACACCTAGCAACTGAGCTAACTGAAAGCCTGTATATCCCAACTCTCTACGCTTTTCTAAGATCCTCTGACCTACCATATAATGGATTTTTTCACTACCATTTTCTGAATACATATTTTCACCATTTATTAAGGCACAGTTAAAATAAGGGCTGCAGCACCTTCAAACTGACCAGCTTGAACTCGGCCATTAGTGCCTAGCACGGCTTTGAGGGTGACCGAGTTTGTTCCACCTGCAGGCACATGGATTTTGTAACCATTTTCCCCAGGTGTATCGTTCCCACCTAAATACAAATTCGCATATAAGCTATTATCCGCCCGTAGATTTACACGACCATTTGTCACGTTAACACCAGTTGCAACCACCAAAACATCCATCGATAAGTTACATGTCACACTAATGTTCACTTGTTTTGATTGGCCAGCGAGATCGGCTTCACTAATTGGGCCAAAGTTGATATCCGGGACGGTATTGTTGATCTTACAAGCTCCAATTGGTGGAGGCGCAATACCACATAATGAGCCGGGAATTAACCCACCGTTACTTGTAACCCCTGTGCGATCTTGGTAAAACAGCCCCACACATTCCTGATTATTCTGTAGCCTAACCCCGGTATGAACAGCCCACTGTGTTGCTGGAGCTGTCGCCTTTGCCAAAACACCGGGTATATTCTGAACGTCACGCATATATTCATACCTAGAAATTTCAGCCAACTCGACGGTTGCCGCACCTGGTGTTCCATTAGCTGTATGCTTATGGCTTATGGTGAGATAGCATTTCGACCACCTAAAGCAAGGATTAGGCGTATTTGGCAATTCAGGATCCCAACGGGCAATCACATACTTATAATCTGCATCTCCGTTATTTGGGTTACTACCGGGTCTTGATTCAGTGATATAGGAAAAAACATAAGCTGATGCAGTAGATGAAAACATGACTGCACCAATTAATAGCGATAAAAAAACTTTCATATTAGTTCACAGCCTTATTATTCATAATCTAATTTAAATGTTGCTACAGCACTGTAAGGCCCTACTTTTATTGTCTTATCTGCAATAGCATCCGGTTCACCTTTTAAATAGGCATAGAACCGCAATTGGTTAGCGCCATCTTGTAACGTTAGCTTCGAGCCTTTCTGTTCAAGAGCCAGTGGTGTTTTATCTGAATTTTGCAGCCCCACCGCAAAACCAGATGCGACACTACTTGTTGATAATGCTAAAAAACCAGGAAGCGCTAGATTCAGAGTTCCAGAGAAAGTGACTTCTACAAATTTACCAATCGTTGTGTCACAATCAGACAGCTTAATCACAAACTCTTTAGGTGGAGTTTCACCATAGGCATAAAAGTTTTTTTCTGGTGTATCAAAAAAATCCATCGGGATGTTTTCATCACCAGGTAAAATAGTGCAGGGTTCCTCCACTAAATTACCGATAATCCTTAAATTATCAGGTACAGCAAAAGCCGTACTAACGTCGATAAGTAAGGCTCCAGCTACTGCACATTGAATTAGTTTGTTCATTATTGGTACTCCGCTAGCAATGTCCCTGTTGCGGTAAAGCCTCCTTCAGGCAACGTAACTCCCAATCTCTTAACTGGAACAACTTCTAAAACAGGCGGTTGCCCATACGTAATCTTTAACGGTTTATTGATTTCAAAACCTAAACCATTTTGGGTAATACGCATGCCAAGATCTCGGAAATTGGTTTCCAGAGCCGACGTATCAAAGTCGGTTGCAGTTCCTTTGATTGTCAGCATCAAATCCCAACCTTTTAAATTGTCTTCACACTTCAATGCGTAATTAATAGGTTTCGTGAATCTGACTCCATCTATTTTATGTAAACCAATATCTTTATATTCAATGACGTTGACTTTATCTTCAAAAACAGTGCAAGGCGGTGGAATTAATAAAGTTCCCGTAAATTCCACATCGTTCGCCATCGCAGCGCTAGCAGGTATTACTAGCAGACCCATTATCAGCGGAAATCTTTTCATTATTCTTTGCATTATTTTTCCCTCACTGATAATCAAGTTTGATAGTGACGCCCGCATGAAAAACCCCACCTTTTGTCAATGTTGTGGATAAGTCATGAACAGGTATAGCTTCAAATTGAGGGGCATTTGGGTACACGAACTTGATTTCTTGATTTAATCGAAGCTTGCTTCCGTTATAACGAAAAGCAATCCCTAAACCCGGAAGATCTGTCTCAATTGCACCAGTATCAAAAGATGCAGGAATACCAATCAACGTCATTTTCATTTGCGACGTTGGCCTTTTTTCACAGTCAATATTGTAATTTATGGGTTTCGAATAGGCGTTCCCGTCAATTCGCGTACTCATGATTTCATCAAAATTGACTTTGATGATATTTCCACCATTAATTTTGCAAGGGGGTGGTGCTAAAACAACCCCTTTAATCGGTACGGTTATCATACCGGGTGTGACTGTCGCCCGTGTACTTCCCGACGGGCTAATACGTGAATCGGGTAACCCTGCATAGGAGGCCGATGTAAAAAGTAGTCCAACGAGACATGATGCCAGCAGGTACCGCTGCTTATTTAAATCACTCATAATCCACCTTAAAGTCCATTACGGCGCTGAAACTTCCTTCCGTCAATTTTTCGGGAGTTCTCACTGGTGTGACAAAATATTGAAGAGTCCCCTGCGGTGCATCAAGGAATTGTGGACGACCTCGGCTTCCTAGCCTGATATCTTCTCGTTGTGCGTCAGTCACTTCTAATGCCAAGCCAGAGACACCTTTTACACTTAACATTTCTGGAAAGTGTTTATCCGATACGGCAACAAAGGAAACCGTTATGACGGGCTGCATTGCATCCCAAATCGCTCTGCCCGTTCTCGTGTCTTTCATTCGGCTTTCTGTACGAATGCAATGTCTAAATTCTAATTCAAATGACACTGGTTCAGCTCTATCACCAGGTTTACGGAGTGAATAAGAAGGGATCTCCCCTAGAGACACTTCTTGGCGCTTTGAATTGGTCACATCCATCGTACAAGGTGCCTCGGTCATCATGCCATTTACTGTCAATGTTCCGTGTAATCCATCAATATCCCAGCTACTTATTCCAAAGGTAAACACTGGAACTAAGCTGAATAAGATAGTGCTGAACTGGAGAGTCCTTTTCATACATTGTTCTCCGTTATCTGTCCGTCGAAGATTCAACTTTGCAAGTTGTACCTGCGCAACCAAACGTCAATTTAGGCCTTCCACCATAATCATTGATATAAGTTAGAACTGGCTTTGCCCCCATAGCACTTGCGCTACCCTTAAGCATTCCGTTACCTTTTGGTGAGATCATCACAGGCTCAAACTGCTTCACCGTATCTCCTCCCACTTTTGAACTTGCATCCACAATCGTGACAAAGTAAGCAGTTGGATTCGTGACTTCGTAGGCATCACCTTTACGCGTTAACGTAATTTTTTCTTGCCATGGGTTTTCTAAATCCGTACGAGTGGCATATAACGCTTTTGGTCGATAAAACAACTTAATACGTGTTTGTAATGCAATTTGTAATACGTTAGCTTCTTTACTACGTGGTGGAATCTCACGTAAGTTAAAGTAATAAACACTTTCTCTGTCCTGAGGTAATGTCGCGATATCAGGAAGAGATTGAATTTTAACTTGGCTACCTTCACCTGGTTCTACACGTTGAACTGGTGGTAACACTGTGAGTGGGCTTTCAATTTTGTTACCATTAGCGTCTTCAATCCAGCCCTGCGCAAGATAAGGTAACTCTGTGTTTTCATTCTTAATATTTAAGCTAATGGTCTTTTCAGCCCCATTATAAATGACGCGTGTTCTATCAAGTGCAATAGCGGCCAAAGCCTGTCCACATAGCACTGCAGATAACGTAATTGTCGTAGTAAAAAATGCAATTTTCTTAATATTCATATGTACCAACTATTTATAAAATCAAGCAACTTGGGTTACTCGGTATAATCTGCGCTGTAAGCAATATCCGGTGGCTTCAATAACCAACGCTGACTCGGTTCTACGCCCTGTTTAACGGGTGCAGGTTTGTAGACAGGGGCTGGTTGCCCAACAGGAACAGCTTTTGCAGGCATATATCCAGGTTCAATACCTGGGCTGCTTGTACACGGTAATAACAGTGAGTTAAATTCCGCCGTTTTAATATTTTCTGGGATCTGAATTTTGCATTGCGCACTTCCATCCCAATGCACATCTAAAACTTCATTTGGATTGACACCGGAGATATATACGGAGCCATTATCAGTCACGATACCGAGCTCTCTATTTTTCTCATTTCTCACGGTAGCCCCGAATGGCGGATAACTTCCATCGGCCAATGCCAATCTCACCATCGTTTTAACACCCGCTAACACCTCAAATTCGCGGTAAGCAACAGCCCCTTCAGTCAACGTAATAGGCTGCGATGTCCGAATAGCTTCCACATCGTCAGGCAGCTGAGTCACATCAATATGCGCACTGGTACGGTAGTAATCACTGATGTCAGAGACTACTGCTTTACCAAAAATGTTGGTTTCTGTGGTTGGCCCAAAACCTTGAATAGGGACATTTTTCACACCTTCAGTACCTACCATCACCCGGCTTCCACCTGGCGTGTTAATGCGGTGTAATGCAGCACCATGCCCTGTGACTGTTGCACCACCCTGTAGAGAAAATGCAGCTGAAGAGGTATCGCCATTGATATAACTGGTACTTGCCGTAACTGTTGCTAAATCAGCATAACGCGTATAGAAACCATCAATGGTTCCACGTCCACGACTACTAACCCCAGTACCAACACGATAATTTGTTTTATCATCAACGGAATCGAAATAGCTGACGGTATGTGAATTACCATCCCTCGTCACCATGTTGTTATAGCTAATTGACGCTCTATCAGCCCAAGGCAAGGAGAGGTTCATATATAGCCCATCATCATTATTTCTATTATCAAATTTGTTACGGAATGCCGTTAAACTTAAATTGATGTTTTTAAAACGACCAATATCAAAATATTTAGCAATAGAAATGTTATAGCGTTTTGCCGCAGGCTTATTCCAATAGGTTTCGTGGTTATAGTTCAGATACGCAGTCAGATCCGCACTAGTGAAATACTTATTAAATGTGATCGTATACAGCTCTTTACTATTATCGAATTCCACCCCTCTGTAACGACGGTCGAGATATTGGTTCATACTCATAAAGTCGCGTTCAGAGAATCGATATCCTGCGAAGGTGACTTGGCTGTCATATTCTTCAAAACGTTTTGAATAACTTAAGCGATAAGACGCCCCTGTATAAATTTTGTTTTCTGTTTTCAGTTTTGCTCGTGACTCAGTGATATCGAATGAAATTGCACCGAAGGCGAGTAAATCTCGACCAACACCGAGTGATAATGCGTTATAGTCACCTGCCGCGACACCACCACCGAATAATGACCAACCGTTAGAGACCCCCCAGCTAAATTCCCCTGTAACGAATCCTTGCCCTTCTGTTTCATGTTCCATATTATTCGGTCGGCCACCGGCAATCTTAAACAGCACTGAGCCTGGACGAGTTAAATACGGAATGGAGGCAGTATTCATTTGGAATTCTTGTATGGAGCCATCCTGCTCTTCGATACGTACATCTAATTTACCGCTAACGGCATCACTTAAATCTTGAATACGAAAAGGCCCCGGAGCAACTTGCGTTTCATAAATGACACGCCCTTGCTGAGTCACAATCACTTTTGCATTGGTTCTCGCAACACCAGTGACTTCAGGTGCATAGCCACGTAAGTTAGGTGGTAACATTCTCTCATCAGAGATAAGACTTACCCCCATATAACGGAATGAGTCAAATAACCCTGAGCGAAGAAATTGCTCCCCCATCGTTAGCTTTGCATTTAGCTCTTTGACGGCTCGATAAGCATAATATTGGCTCCAATCCCATTTACGATCTGTGGATTGACCATTCGTTCGATTATAACTTGCTTGCCAGTCAGCTCTAAAACGCCATGCGCCTAAGTTAAAACCTGTCGTACCGTTACCAGTAACTGACTGGGTATTGGCTGAATCTGCAGGCCTTGTTAAGTTAGCATTCAAGTTATAGTCAAAGATCAGAGCGGGAACACCTTCATCCCAACGAGATGGGGGATCCCAGTTATCAGAGGTAAATTCGATATAAGCCTGAGGTACAGTAATGGTGATCGTTTCTTTGGCTAAAGAACCACTTACTGTCATTCCTGGGATCGTTTCTGGAATTAAACATTGGCCATTTTTAGCAAATTCAACCTTTTGTTTCCATTCATCGCGCAAAGCGATATGGTCAACAACATCTGGCGTTAAACAAGGCTCAGTCATACCCGGATCATTAGGATCCGCGATATATTCAATATCAAAAATGTCAGCTAAATCGCGACTATTTAAATTAATTTTAAATGGGTACTTCCCAGGCATAACATAACCTGCGCGAGAGAACTCATTTAAGGAAATATTTTTTTTATCCTGAAGATCTAAAACATCCGTATTAAACTCAATACTATCATTATTTGCATTAGCTAAATTTATATGAGCAATGGCTATAAACACCATGGTAGCAACAGGCGTTAAAAAATAACTTACTGAGTTATTAAATACTTTATTTTTACTTTTTAATCGCAGAGCCATAATAGTCCCTTAGTAATAACTCAGTAATAATCCATTTTAAAACGGATAGTTGTCTGATAATTTCCTGGTTTTAAGCGTTTATTATTAGGTACTACCCGCACCTTATAGTGCAGAGTTGTCTCCCCCGCGCTAATAGGTAAATCAGGCATTGCCTTACCAGGTATTGCAACATTTCCAGCCATATCAGAAATTTTTACTGACAATCCATTTGCATGCCCAAAAACATCGAAGTTACGGCCATCAGTTGGGCCATCAAATGTAATATTGAAAGTTTGCCAATTAGGGGTTCCAGGAGTTACCGGTGTTAGAACACAATTGATAAGGCGTATAGAGAAATCACTTGTTGGACTTTCTCTGTCGTGAATTATCTGGCTAACCGGTACAGTCGTTATGCTAACTGATTGATCTCGGCTATCTGCATCTATTGCACAAGGGCTCTCAATGATTGAACCGCCCATAGTAACAGTTCCTTTGAACTGACTTTGTGCCCGAGAATTTTGATTTTGCGCACTGACTATCGGGGCAAATATCATTCCTGAAAGCACCATGACAATGATGCCAAAGTGATTCATAGCGACTCCATCTCAACTTAATAACCAATTTCAATGCATTAAAATTAGTGCCCATACATCCTTGTACGGGCTATACCAATTACTGGTAGCTCAGAGCAAATGTTGCAATTGCATCAAATTCACCTGGTACAGCTGGTTTGTTTGTTGCATCATCATCGCCTTGCAAATAAGCTTGGAAACGCAATGTGTTCGCACCAGTTAATAAAGTTTGAGATGGTGATTTAGCACCTAAAGCAATTTTGGTGCCGTTGAAATCAGTGATCACGATACCCGCGTTTTTCGCAGTACCAGCAATAGCTAAACCATCAGTTACCGAAGTACTTGGAATACCAGTAAATGTAGTTTGAACTGTTTTCAGAGTTGTGATGTCGCACTGCTCTAATTGAATATTGAAGTCACGAGCAATACTTTTACCGCCACCGTTTAATGCAGATGTTGCGATAGCACCCATTGGTACTTCAAATGCTTGAGATCCTGGTGGAATTGAGCAAGGAGCATCAATAATTGAACCTTTAAAAGTGACTTGGCCGCCACCTTGGTTTGCAGAAGCAGAACCAGCAACTACTGCTAAACCTAAACCTAATACTAAAGCAAGTTTATTTAATTTCATTTTATACATTTCCATTAGATAAAAAGACAACACAAATTAAAATAATGAGTTATTATTAATCTGATTATTTCAACTTTTTCTTAAAATATATTCGATTAGCAAATATTAAAGATTGACACCAATAACTATTTCTATTTATCAAACTCTATTAGTTAATAAATGAAATAATTAAACAATGCATCAATGCGTTGCCATTATTATACCACATTTTAGTTATGTCAAATTTAAGGGTTAATTAAACACCTTAACTATAAGTTAGTGATATATATATATAATTCATAACATACCCCATCTTAAATACACCATTACGGGATAAGTTGGTGATGTGCTTCTAATTAAATTGACCTTTTCTTAATAAAAAACCATAAAATAAACCCAATCATTATTAATAAAGTTTTTTATACTCATAAAACGGGTTCTTATTAGTGAAAAAAAATGGGATGAGATAAAGTGAAATCATGAAATTAACTCAAAAATATTAAATCGAGATTTTACCGAAAAATAATTAATCAGAAACTTCCCAAAAAAAACAATTAAATATTTTCATAATGTTTCTAAACTCACCAATTGTTACATTTTAAATGAGTAATAAATTAAAAATAAATCCATAAATATCATCATGATAGATTAAAAACAACCATGAATTCAATATAAACAACACCTAGGTGCCATTAATATAATAAAACACTTTTTAAATAAAAATAAAAATAGAAATAATTGATAGAAAATAAAATGAAAAACGATAGCCAGACAGCCTTAATATTTCAAATTATTTCAAACAGTAATTAAAAGTAACTTTCAATAACTTTATAAATACCACCAGAAGGATTAAAATAGAAAAACAAGACACCTTTAATAGAAATAAACCAATCTCTATTTAAGTTGATTAGCTAAATCAAGGTAAGTTAAATAGCGAAAATGAGGATATCCCAAAAATGAGTAAAAGTAATGCCATAAATTATTATCGACAATTACATTACTGACCTAATAATAATATCTCAAATATAGAAACCGCTGTTTAAGTCAAAACACCATAAAGACTGAGCATAACTTACCATTATATTTAGCATTACCTACACCCAAATTAGAGTATGTTTATATGGCGATACAAAGTAAATCACCACTTAAAACAAAAAAACCCATCTCATATGAAATGGGGTGCCAAAATAGCAATATTTGTTGTTTACACAAGAACAAGTTGTATAAAAGCAATGTACTGGCCCACCGCCTTGTGGAACCAAACCTAATGGCGATTTCTCACCAATTGATACCGACGAGTCAGGTATTCGATAGGGGCACTCCAAATGTGCACTAAACGGCAGAATGGGAAGAGTAAAAATATCGTCATCCCCAACACAATATGCAGTTTAAAAACGATGCCAACACCTTCAAGGTAATTGGATGCCCCCCAATGGAATGTCACAATAGACTGCGCCCATCCCACTAATTTCAACATTTCGCTACCATCCATATGTTGTGCTGAGAATGGAATGGTGAGTAACCCTAAGCAAACTTGCACCACCAGCAAGGTTAAAATCATAATGTCACCGAAGGATGAAGTTGCTCTCACGCGAGGGTTCGTCAGGCGGCGCTTCAACAGCATCGCGCCACCAATTAACATCATCACACCTGCTGCGCCCCCACCAATCATCGCCATTAATTGCTTAATATGCATTGGCAGAAAAGATTCATACATCCAATGAGGCGTTAACATACCTAAAAAGTGCCCGACAAAAATCCCAATAATCCCCAAATGGAATAAGTTTGATGCCAAACGCATGTTCTTTTTATCTAACATTTGGCTGGAACCCGCTCGCCATGTGTATTGCCCGTAATCGTAACGTAACCAACTACCGACAATAAATACCGTCCCAGCGATATAGGGGTATATATCGAAGAAAAATTGATTGATAAAATTCATTTTTGAACTCCTACATGGCTACCCACACTGAGATCCAAGTATTGTGGTACCACCGCATTGGCGAAGCGATGTTGATGTGCCGCCACTTCGCTACCACATGTTTTTTCATCGGCAAAAAATTTCACTTGCTCCTCTTCCCAAACCGCATCTAGCGCCTCTGGAGTGTCATCCCGTACTTCGATTGCTACTTGTTTGCTTAATTGCTCCGCAGCAATGTCGCTATGGGAAAGCTCAAGTAAAAAATCAAATAAAACAGAGAAACGGCTTTCTCGCTGTTCTAGCCTTTCCCCTAACAGCGCTAAAATTGGCGCAATATCCTGTAACCCCTCGATAGTTTCATCGGTCGGTAATGCCGTGAGGTATTCCAAATAAATGGGCAAATGGTCGGGTAATTCACGGCAATCAATTTGTAAACCGTGTTGCTGATATTGAGCCATTAAATCCACCATCGCTTGTCCTCGGTCTCGGGACTCACCGTGCACATGCTCAAATAGCAATAATGATGTTGCGCGGCCTCTATCAAACAGCTCACAATATTGCGCTTGCATATCGAGTAAGTCTTCATTGAGATACTCACGCACAAACACCATCAGTTGAACAGCCCGTGTGACAGACAGTTCATCAGCCTGTTCTAGCGCTTCAATGATCTCATCGCGATGTAACCAAAGCGCTTCCGAAGGGTATTCCAATAACCGAGAAATCACTTTTAGTGCCATCATAGTGCTTTCTCCTGATTATTTTTTGGTGTGATATCAATGGCATCAATGCGTCTGCTATTAAACAAATTCGCTTTGCTATCGCTACCATGGCAGCCATCACCAAAACTAAAGCCACAAGCTTTCGCTTCAGGAAATGCTTCACGCGCCAATTCTCGATGACTGGATGGAATGACAAAACGGTCTTCATAGTTAGCAATAGCTAAATAACGGTACATTTCTTGTGCTTGAACTTGTGTTAATCCAACTTGCTCTAACGCACTGGTATCACATTGGTTTTCTACGGTTTCTGCTCGCTTGAAATGGCGCATCGCTAACATACGTTTTAACGCCAATAGCACCGGTTCGGTATCCCCTGCGGTCAACAAATTCGCAAGGTATTGCACTGGAATGCGTAAACTTTCTACATCCGGCAATACACCGTTATTAGCTAAGAGCCCTGAATCCGCCACTGACTGAATTGGTGACAAAGGGGGTACATACCACACCATGGGTAACGTGCGGTATTCAGGGTGCAGTGGCAGAGCTAAGCGCCATTCCATCGCCATTTTGTACACTGGGGATTTCTGTGCCGCATCGATCACACTTAATGGGATCCCTTGTTTTTGCGCTTCTTCAATCACTTTTGGATCATGGGGATCAAGGAAAACATCAAGTTGGCTTTGGTAAAGGTCGGTTTCCTTTTCGACACTGGCTGCCGACTCAATTTTATCGGCGTCATACAGCAATACCCCTAAATAGCGGATACGACCAACACAGGTTTCAGAACAAACCGTTGGCATGCCTGACTCAATACGTGGGTAACAGAAAATACATTTTTCTGATTTACCGCTTTTCCAATTGAAATAGATTTTTTTATACGGGCAACCGGTTAAGCACATGCGCCAGCCGCGGCATTTGTCTTGGTCAATCAACACAATACCGTCTTCTGAGCGCTTATAAATTGCCCCACTTGGGCAGGTCGCTACACACGCTGGGTTTAAACAATGTTCACACAGGCGTGGCAAATACATCATGAATGTATTCTCAAACTGCCCGTACATCTCTTTTTGAATATGTTCAAAGTTTTTATCTTGGGCTCGTTTGGCGAATTCACCGCCTAAATCATCTTCCCAGTTTGGTCCCATTTTCACGTTACTCATTCGCTCACCCGTAATTAATGAACGAGGGCGCGCGGTTGGTACGTGCTTGCCTTCTTTGGCATTTTTTAAATGGCCGTAGTCATAATTAAACGGCTCATAATAATCATCCAAAGCAGGTACATCTGGGTTAGCGAAGATTTTCGATAAAACACCCACTTTGTTCCCCATCCGTGGAACCAATTTACCCTTAATAGTGCGTATCCAGCCTCCTTTCCACTTTTCTTGGTCTTCCCAATTATGGGGATAACCAATACCCGGTTTAGTTTCGACGTTATTAAACCATGCGTATTCAACCCCTTCGCGGCTAGTCCACACGTTTTTACAGGTCACTGAGCAAGTGTGACAACCAATACATTTATCAAGGTTTAGCACCATGCCGACTTGAGAACGAATTTTCATTATGCTTTCTCCTTTCCGCTCAAGGTCTGCTGGTAGGCATCACCTTCACCATCCAGCCAGTCAACCTGTTTCATTTTGCGAACAACCACAAATTCATCACGATTAGAACCTACTGTTCCGTAGTAATTGAAGCTATAGGCAAGGTGCGCATAGCCACCGATCATATGCGTAGGTTTCGGGCAAACACGCGTGACCGAATTATGAATTCCGCCACGTTGAGCCGTAATTTCAGATCCAGGCAAGTTGATCAGCCGTTCTTGGGCGTGGTACATCATGATCATGCCATCAGGAATACGTTGGCTAACGATCGCTTTAGCGGTTAATGCACCATTACTGTTAAAAGCTTCAACCCAATCGTTATCTTCGATACCAAGCTCGCAGGCATCTTCTTCGCTAAGCCAAACCACTGGGCCACCGCGGCCTAACGTCAACATTAATAAGTTGTCGCTGTAAGTGGAGTGGATCCCCCATTTTTGGTGCGGTGTTAAAAAGTTCAGTGCTTTTTCTGGGAACCCATTGGATTTTTTCCCCATAAGTGGCTGAGCGGCTCGTGTGTCAATCGGTGGGCGATATACCACAAGGCTTTCCCCAAAGGCACGCATCCATTCATGGTCTTGATATAACTGCTGGCGACCACTGAGCGTTCTCCATGGGATCATTTCATGAACGTTGGTGTAACAGGCGTTGTAAGAAACATGTTCATCTTCCAACCCTGACCATGTCGGGCTAGAGATAATTTTACGCGGCTGCGCAACAATATCGCGAAAACGGATTTTTTCGTCTTCTTTATGACGAGCAAGATGAGTATGGTCGCGGCCTGTTACTTTGCTTAACGCATCCCATGCTTTTACTGCCACCTGCCCATTGGTTTCAGGCGCGAGTGTTAAAATAACTTCAGCGGCATCAATCGCTGTTTCAATTTTTGGCCGCCCAGCATTAGCCCCCTCTGGCTGAGTTTTATTGAGTTTTTTCAAGAAATCAATTTCATCTTGCGTATTCCAATTGATCCCTTTTCCCCCATTACCCAATTTATCCATCAGTGGGCCAAGAGAGGTAAAACGTGCATAAGTATTTGGATAGTCACGCTCAACACAGATAATGTGCGGTGCAGTTTTTCCGGGGATAAGCTCGCACTGGCCTTTTTTCCAATCTCTCACATCAAAAGGCTGTGCCATCTCAGCAGCACTATCATGTTGGATCGGCAGCGTCACCACATCCGTTTCTTTGCCTAAGTGCCCAACGCTGACTTCAGAAAATGCTTTGGCAATCCCCTTGTAAATTTCCCAATCGCTTTTGGATCCCCAAGCTGGGTCAACTGCCGCAGAGAGCGGATGAATAAATGGATGCATATCCGAGGTATTCATATCGTCTTTTTCATACCAAGTAGCAGTCGGTAAAATAACGTCCGAGAACAGGCAGGTGCTCGACATTCTGAAGTCGAGAGTCACCACTAAGTCAACTTTCCCTTCTGCCGCTTTATCTTGCCATTCCACTTCTTCTGGTTTGACGCCGCCTTGTTGGCCTAAGTCTTTGCCTTGAATACCATTTTCAGTTCCTAATAAGTATTTCAGTAAGTATTCATGGCCTTTCCCTGCGGAACCCAATAAATTTGAACGCCAAATAAACAGATTTCGTGGGAAATTTTGAGGGTCATCAGGTTGCTCTGAAGCAAAGCGAATATTGCCTTCTTTCAACTGTTTAACAGTATAATCAGTGGGTGACATCCCTTCACTTTGTGCATTCTTCGCAATATTTAATGGGTTGACATTTAACTGTGGTGCTGACGGCAGCCACCCCATGCGTTCTGCTCGTACATTCATATCAACCAAACTGCCACTAAAGGCTTGCTTATCGGCTAGAGGCGATAACAACTCTTCTGTTGCGACTGTTTCATAACGCCATTGGCTTGAGTGGTTATAAAAGAAAGAAGTGCTATTCATATGACGAGGTGGGCGCTGCCAGTCCAAACCAAAGGCTAAAGGTAACCAACCCGTTTGTGGACGTAATTTTTCTTGCCCCACATAGTGAGACCAGCCACCACCGCTTTGCCCTACACAACCACAAAAAATCAACATATTGATAATCGCGCGGTAGGTCATATCCATGTGATACCAGTGGTTAATCCCTGCGCCAACAATCACCATAGAGCGGCCATGGGTTTTCTCTGCGGTATCGGCAAACTCACGCGCTATGCGAATAATATTTTGGCGGCTAACCCCTGTGACTTTCTCCGCCCACGCAGGTGAATACGCTTTCATATCATCGTAATCAACCGCACAGTTTTCATCACCAAAACCACGGTCAATGCCGTAGTTCGCTAGCATTAAATCATAAACACTAGTAACTAATGATTCGCTACCATCAGCTAACTGAATACGTTAAGCGGGCAGTTTATGTAATAAAATATCTTTAAGTTCAACATGCTGGAAGTGCTCGCTTTCTAAGCCACCAAAGTAAGGGAAACCAACATCGACAAATTCATCATAGCTATCTGCCAAGCTGAGTTTCATTTTAATGTTATGTGCATCTTGTCCAGCGCGCGGTTCTAAATTCCATTTTTGACCGCCATCCCAACGGAATCCCATTGAACCTTGTGGAGCACATAATTCGCCTGTCTCTTCATCAATCGCAATAGTTTTCCATTCGGCATTTTTTTCTTCGCCTAATGAATTATATAAATCAGATGCCCGTAGCATGCGGCCTGCGGCATAAGAGCCATCTTCACGCTTATCTAGCATGACAAGCATCGGCATATCGGTATACGTACGCACATATTCACGGAAATATTCAGCTTCGCGTTTTACATGGAATTCATTGAGGATCACATGCCCCATCGCCATTGCCATGGCGCTATCTGTTCCTTGTTTCGGGTTCAACCAATGGTCACATAATTTGGCAATTTCCGCGTAATCTGGCGTCACCGCGACCGTTTTCGTCCCTTTATAACGCACTTCTGCAAAAAAATGTGCGTCTGGCGTACGCGTTTGCGGAACGTTAGAACCCCAAGCAATAATATAAGACGAGTTGTACCAATCTGCTGATTCCGGTACGTCAGTTTGTTCGCCCCAAGTCATTGGGGATGCGGGCGGTAAATCACAATACCAGTCATAAAAGCTCAAGCATGAGCCACCAATTAATGATAAATAGCGCGCGCCCGAGGCATAGGAAACCATCGACATCGCAGGAATGGGTGAAAAGCCAACAATGCGGTCAGGACCAAATTCTTTAATCGTCGCGACGTTTGCCGCTGCAATCAGTTCATTCACTTCCTGCCAACTTGAACGAACAAAACCACCGCGACCACGAGCTTGTTTATAGCTTTGTGCCTTTTGTGGATCATTAATAATAGATAGCCACGCTGCAACAGGGTCTTGTTGCTCTGCTTTTGCTTCACGCCACAATTTAAGTAAGCGCTTACGCATCATTGGGTATTTAACACGGTTTGCGCTGTATAAATACCAAGAGTAGCTCGCCCCTCGAGGGCATCCTCTCGGCTCATGGTCAGGTAAATCAGGGCGAGTTCGTGGGTAATCCGTCTGCTGAGTTTCCCAAGTCACTAACCCATTTTTGACATAAATTTTCCAGCTACAAGAGCCAGTACAATTAACACCATGAGTGGAACGCACAACTTTGTCATGCTGCCAGCGGCTACGATAACCATCTTCCCAATCACGGTTTACATTTAACTCTTGCCCGTGATCACCTGAAAAGGTTTCGCCCAACTGCTTAAAATACCGAAATCTGTCTAAAAACTTGCTCATCGGATTGCCTCCAAAGAGACGGCGACCGGCGCCGTACATTGCTAAAATTGATTTTTATGACTTGTTATTATTTGTGTTTACGGCCGTATACCAGCCATGTGATAAACACACAGGAAATATAAAATACAAAAAATACTTTCATCGCATCTGCCGGCGAACCCGTCAGTGTTAATGATGTTCCGAACGCTTTTGGAATAAAAAAGCCACCGATTGCCCCAATAGCAGAGATAAATCCTAGAGCCGCAGCACTTTCTGTTACCGCTTCTTTTTGAGCCTCTTGCTCTGAAGCCCCTCTTAAAATGGCTTTATCCATGGTTAATTTACGAAAAACGACTGCGATCATTTGGAAGGTTGAGCCACTGCCTAACCCTGCCGTTAAAAACAGCACCATAAATACGCCATAAAATGCTCCAAAAGAGCCTCCTTGGCCGTTTTCTGGTAACGTAAAAAATAGCAAGCCGGAGAAAACCGCCATGACCACAAAGTTCAGTAATGTAACTTTCACACCACCAAAACGGTCAGACAACATGCCGCCGACTGGACGAGCTAGAGCTCCGAGGAAAGGGCCAAAAAAGGCAAACTTCAAAATAATGACGTCTGGGAACTGCGTTTTCGATAACATAGCAAAACCGGCAGAAAAACCGATAAATGAGCCGAATGTTGCCAGATATAACAGGCTTAATACCCATAGATGACCCCGTTTCAAAACAGGTAACTGCGCTTTAAGAGATGCCTTATTCGCCGCTAAATCATTCATGCCAAACCAAGCCATCACAGTAAAAAGCAGCAGAAATGGCACCCAAATCCAAGCGGCATTTTCTAACCACAACGTTGAGCCATCAGGTTGAGTCGCTCCCGTTCCCCCCACGAAAGTAAATACGCCAACACCCACAATGAAAGGGGCCACCAATTGCATGACACTGACCCCTAAATTGCCTAGCCCACCATTCAGGCCAAGTGCACCACCTTGACGAGCCTTAGGGAAAAAGAAGCTGATATTAGCCATGCTGGATGCAAAGTTAGCGCCGGCAAAACCACAAAGCAGGGAAATAATGACAAAGACTTGATAAGGCGTGGCGGGGTTTTGAATCGCATAACCTAGCCAAATGCATGGGATCACTAAAAATAGCGTACTAATAGCAGTCCAACGACGCCCACCAAAAATAGGAATAACGAATGAATAAGGGACTCTTAATAAAGCGCCTGAAACGGAAGGTAATGCGGTTAATAAAAATAATTGGTCTGTCGTAAAATTAAAACCCACTTTATTTAAATTCACAGCAACGGCACTAAATAACATCCATACGCAAAATGCGAGCAATAAACATGGAATAGAAATCCATAAATTACGATTTGCAATACGCTGCCCCGTTTGCTGCCAAAACCGAATATCTTCAGGACGCCAATCCTGTATAACACCGTTATTTGACTGTGCAACCACGTTATTAACATTATCTCGTTGAGACATAAATCACCCCGATAAATACAATTTCTGCTCGCAGTGTGTGGCGAATAGCCCACTGTGAAGCTGATCTAAATCAAGAGAGATTTAAATGAAATATGCGTGATTTTTTTCGTTAACCACTAGAGAGGTATTAGGAGTACAAAACAATAACAAATTGAATTAAAACAAAAAAACTCATTACTGCGTAATTTTATGTGTTGGAATTTAAAGCGAATAATTCAATGGGATATTAAGGAGTAATACCGAAGTGGCATATTCAATTTTATATAATAGAGAAACAATATCTACGTTATCAAAAATAATGAATAAACGTAAAGAGTAGAAAGGATCACTTATGTCTATTGCTTATCACCGATTTTCAATCATTAACCAAGTTATTGGTCTAATGTTATTGATTGCCGTACTCGGTATTATTGGCATGACAATTTCAAATAGTATGATTATTAGTGTGCAAGGAAATGCACATGCAATTAATAAGTCAGGCTCATTGCGGATGCAAAGCTATCATTTACTTTCATTAGTGCCACTCAACCAATACTCTGACGTATATGTTAGTGAGCTTGAAAAAAATTTATTAAGCAATGAACTGACACAAGTTGTCGAAATAGAAGATTTAAATCCGCAATTTGCTGAGCTTTATCAATATTGGGTTACAGAATTAAAACCAGCACTTAACCATGCAGTTTCTCCTAATGATGCACGTCTTGCGGTCGTTACCTTCGTTAATAAACTCGATGCATTAGTTCGTAATATTGATGAAAAAACAGAACGAAAAATAACCTATGTAGCCATCACCCAAATGGTATTTATTAGCCTCGTTTCATTGCTACTTATTTTTGCTATCTGCCATTTTAGAAAGAAAATTTATACACCTTGGCTTAAGTTACTTCATATGGTGAATGCGATTAGCCATCAAGATTTTAGTCAGCGCTTCCCTGTCGGCAAGAAACAAGATGAGCTAAATTCCCTGGGTCAAACATTAAATCAAATGTCGGATGAGCTCGCACAGAGTTACCATCAATTAGAATCCCGAGTTATCGAAAAAACGGCTGATCTACAAAATAAAAATAACGTATTACTCTATTTATACCAATCTAATCGCACCTTACATGCCATTGGGCCACTATCCGTCAGGTTAGAAAAAGTATTATCTGAACTGAAAAGCTTAATGCCATTACAAAACATCAGATTGAGGCTATATGAAGAAAATAATAATGCCTGCTTTCAAGAAATTCATTGCCCTGAAAACAAGGAACACTGCCTCAAGTCACCCAAAAAAGCTGAGCACCTTAAAGTAATATCATGGGAGATTTCCGATAACTTACAGCGTTATGGCATGATTTTGGCTGAAATAGATATAAACCAGCCATTATCTGAAGAGCAAAATAATTTAGTGCTCATGCTAGTCAAACAAATTGCTGGAATGCTAGCGATGGAGCACCAATTAGAACAACAACAGCAGTTACTGATAATGGATGAACGCTCGGCGATTGCGAGAGAATTACATGATTCCATAGCACAATCATTATCTTGTCTCAAAATGCAAATTAGTTATCTGCAAATGCAACCTAAAACATTGCCAACTAAGCACCAAGAACTATTAAACGAAATGCGCAATGAAATAAATTCCGCCTATAGCCAATTACGTGAACTTTTAACAACCTTCAGGCTAAAATTAACTGAACCAGGCTTATTCCCTGCTTTAGAAAGCACAATCCAAGAATTCAGCCAACGTCTTGGTTTTCAAATTGAATTAGATTACCAAATTCCAGCCAAAAGCCTCTCTCCACATCAATCTATTCATATTATTCAGATAATCCGAGAAGCTTTAAGCAATATTCTCAAACATGCTAATGCGAACTGGTCGCGAGTCTCATTAATCGAAAATAATGGGTTAATCACCATGACGATAGAAGACAATGGGGAAGGGATCCAACCTCAGCCAACAAAAAATAACCATTATGGATTGATTATTATGAGAGAAAGAGCCCTAAGCCTAAATGGGAAATATCAAATTTTCCCAAGAGTTCAGGGTGGCACTACGGTTAATGTCGTATTTCCACTGACTGTGGCCTAATTAAATTGGAGTAACTCATTAATGAAAAATGACAATAAACTGACTGGGCAATCTACCATTTTACTGATTGATGACCACCCGATGCTACGTAACGGTGTTAAACAATTAATTAGTTTAGAACCCACATTGAAGGTCATTGGTGAAGCAGACGATGGAATAACGGGTATTAAAATTGCGGAAGAGCAAGACCCCGATTTAATCCTATTAGATCTCAATATGCCGGGTATGAATGGCTTTGAAGTACTCGATAATTTACGTAGCCGCGAACTTTCAGGCCGAATTATCTTATTTACAGTGTCCAATTACGGTGAAGACTTAATTCATGCATTAAAACGAGGTGCTGATGGCTATTTACTCAAAGACATGGAACCCGAAAAACTCATTATTGCATTAAAAGAAGCAGCAAGTGGTAAAATGGTCGTTAGCCCAACGCTTACCTCCATTTTAGCTGAATCTTTAAGAGATAGCCGAGCCGCTACAGAGCATAATCTATCCGCATTAACCCCAAGAGAAACGCATATCTTAGATTTAATCTCACAGGGGCTATCAAATAAGATGATTGCGAATAAATTACAAATCACAGAGAGCACCGTCAAAGTCCATGTCAAACACTTACTAAAGAAACTTAATTTAAAATCGCGTGTTGAAGCCGCTATTTGGGTTTTACAACAAAAGTCATGACACAGCACCTCAACTTAATGCATCGAGCCATGGCTGTTGTTTTGGGTAACGTCGACGATAGCCATGCATAGCAACAGATAGCTGAATAAGATCCGTAAACCTTGTGGGGTCCAAACTAGTTTGCTTTTTAATTTGTTGTAACCGATAACTTAATGTATTTCTGTGAATACCTAATTGCTGCGCTGTGCTACCTATTTCGCCATTTTGCGATAAAAATAACTCCAGGGTTTCAAGCAAAATATCGCCCGAATCATGCAACAATATTTTATGGCAAATATCTAAAAAGAAATTAAATAGATAGCTATTTTCCAATTCATTAAAGAGACATAAAGATGCCATTTCTTTAAATAAAAAGACTTGTTTATCGGGAACCGTTAGCCGGCCAACTTCAATCACTGAACGTGCGAAATGAACGGCATCTCTCACATGTTCCTGTGTATCTGCCTGAACACCAACACCAATGTAATATTGGCTAAGTTGGCTATCTAAAATGAAATGAAGGCTCGGAATAAATGACTCATTTTGATAATGTGTTGATGGAAATAGCATCAAAATTTCGCGGCTATTGAGTAATAACACATCACTTTTCTCCATAGCGGATAATTCAGTAATGATCGTATCGAGTATTTCAGGACGGTACTGAATAGCTTCAATATTAATAATCACAGGAATAGTCGGTAAAGTGAACGCAAAACCGGAATTATGCAATTTTAGTAATGCACTGCGCCCCTGTGCTGGCGTTGTGCTTTCTATAAACTGGACAAATAACATGTCACGCAAACGATGCTGCCAGTTAATACTACGCCGCTCAATTTCTTGTTGAATTAGCAGCTCAGCCGTCAGTATAGCGAGCTCGGCATAACGCTGGATCACAACAGGATCACCACTCACACCAATAACTAATTCCACTTTATCTGCCACAACAATCGGATGGTTTATCCCCGGTGCCACATTCGAATAAGCTCGCGCTTCATTTTCATTGTAAATAGTGATCCGTTTGCCGCAGCGGATCACTTCCACTGCGGCTTCATGGGTTTCACCAATACGCTTTTTTTCTCCTGAAGCGATAATCACGCCCTGACTATTAATCACATTGACGTTGTGATGGATAATTCCCATTGCACGCGTGACAATATCATTGGCTAGTTTTTCAGTCAGTAGCATCTTACCGCCTCACTTTAGGGTTTTATTTACGTATTCGAATTTGCGAGTACGGTACGCAGCAAATTTTCAGCTGTATCCGCCAAATAACGCTCACAATTTATCATTGCTTGCTCAAGGGAAACCGGCCCCGGACAAAGCGACCACATTGCAGTAATGCCATGTTGGTATAGGATACGGCTATCATCACTATACCCCCCACAAAGTGCAATGACAGGCACACCATAATGGCTGGCCATACGAGCCACTCCCACAGGAGCCTTACCATTCGCACTTTGGCTGTCCAGCCGCCCTTCTCCTACAATGACTAGATCCGCTTGTTGAATATAAGATTTTGCGCCAAGGAGCCCCAAAACGAGATCAATTCCCTTTTCGAGTTTTGCCGAAACAAACCAACGAAGCCCCGCACCTAACCCACCCGCTGCACCACTGCCAGCCTCCAGTGAGACATCTTTCCCCGTTATTGTTGACATCAATTTCGCATAGTGAGCCATTCCGATTTCAAGCTGGTCGAGTGTGGCTTGGTCGGCCCCCTTTTGGGGACCATAAACATAAGTCGCACCATTTTTGCCTAATAAAGGGTTTTCAACATCGCAAGAGACATTAAATTCAACTTCTACGGCTCGTGAATCAAATTTATCAAAATCAATCTTTGCAATATTAATGAGATCTTTACCACAAATTGGCGCCTCAATAAGCTGCGAGTTTTTATCATAGAACTGAGCACCTAATGCTTGAGCAAATCCTGCACCACCATCATTAGTTGCACTTCCTCCTATCCCAATAATAATACGAGAGCAGCCCATATCTAATGCATGTTTGACCATTTCACCCAAACCATAAGTTGAGGCATTCTCAACTCGACGGTGTTCACGTTGAACTAATTCCAGCCCACAGCATTGCGCCATTTCAATAAAGGCAGTTTTTTCCTCCAGCACTAATAACCCTGCATCAACCTTACTACCATAAGGCCCAGTACAGCTAAAAATGTAAGGTGTTACACCAGAAAGCACGGGGCTATGTTCCAGTGACTCCAACAAACCTTCTCCGCCATCAGATATGGGTAATAACGTCATATCTAACTCAGAGGATACACGCTTGAAACCCTCAGCAACGGCTTGGCATGCCAACCTTGCAGAACAACTTCCTTTAAAGGAATCAAGTGCGATAACAATTTTCATGCAGACTTTCCTATTGTAAATGGCGATGTTGAATTATTTGCTTTCCGCTGGAGCCGATACTTGTAGTGATTCAGGCTCGCTCATACCGTTAGTATTCACTCGTGAAGCAATAATCGTTCCAATAACTAACAAACCGACACCAAACCATAATCCAGAAGTGGCTGTTCCTGTATAATCTTCAAAAAATCCTAGAATAAACGGGCCAAGGAAGCCACCAAATAATCCTAAGCAGTTCAATAATGCCAAACTTCCCGCTAGCATGCTGCCACTCATATACGTCGGTGGAAGTGAGAAAATAATCGATTGAACCACAAAAAACATAAATGCAGTTAAGCAAAAGCCAATTAAACCGACTACTGGGCCGCCTAAGGCACCAATCACTAACCCAACCGCCATTACTGCATAACCTGAAACTAGAATGCGTGATGAACGTCGTGGTGTATTGGCCTTTCTCGCCACAAAAATGCCACCAATTGCAGCTGAAATCCAAGGGATTGCTGTTAATAAGCCAATTTGAATAGGCGTCAATTTGCCATACTCACCTATAATAGTAGGCAAGAAGTAACTTAAGCCATAGACCGAGAACTGGTGAGTGAAATAGATAGCAACAATCATCATGAAGGCTTTATTTTTAAATGCCGCCTTGAGTGAGAATTTACTGTTACTCACACTAATGCTATTTTTGTCTTGATCGTGTTTATATTTAATATAATTCCGATCATCTTCATCTAACC
Organism: Providencia sp. PROV076; assembly: GCF_028483405.1. Taxonomy (NCBI): domain Bacteria; kingdom Pseudomonadati; phylum Pseudomonadota; class Gammaproteobacteria; order Enterobacterales; family Morganellaceae; genus Providencia; species Providencia sp. PROV076. Next base: position 156,112 of record NZ_JAMPRR010000002.1, read on the forward strand.
ATTTCGCATCTTCTGGTTTATTCGGCAACACGAACCACACAACAAATGCTAGGATAACTGCTGGCAGGCCTTCAATAACAAACATCCATTGCCAACCATGGAAGCCCCATAAGCCATCCATACTCAATAATAGGCCGCTCAGCGGTGCCCCAATAATATTCGCGAGACAGACTCCAAGTAAAAATAATCCTGTTGCTTTAGCCCGCTCCTCTTGGCTAAACCAATATGTCATATACAAAATGACCCCAGGATATAGACCCGCTTCAGCCGCTCCTAGTAATAACCGCAAGATATAAAAAGAAGTCGGCCCTGTCACAAACGCCATTGCCGCAGATAATAACCCCCAAGTGATCATAATCCGCGTGATCCAAAAACGCGCGCCCACTTTTTCCATTATTAAATTACTTGGGATCTCAAGAATCGAGTAGGTTAGGAAAAAAAGCCCTGCACCAATACCAAATGCGGTTGCAGATAATCCTAAATCAATCGACATCGCATTTTTTGCCATGCCAATATTGGTTCGGTCAATAAAGCTAATAATGTACGCTAAAATCAACAACGGCATCAGGTTACGATATATCTTTGCGTTAGTTTTTTTACCCTGAGCTGCATAATCTAACTTTGCATTTGTAGAAAACATAGATAAGATCCTCATGTTGTAGTGAAACAGGTACGGCTCTCGGCAATAAGTGACCCATACCTGTTGTTTTACTTCAGCAACAGCCCGACGCCCCACGCCCCACGTCGGGCTTTCTGCTTGCAGTTTTTCTTATTCTCTTTCGAACAACATTGATATCCCTTGACCACCACCGATACACATAGTCACTAACCCGGTAGCAACCTGGCGGCGTTCCATTTCATACATTAACTTCACAGGCAAAATAGCCCCACTGGCACCCACAGGATGACCCAGAGCAATTGCGCCACCATTCACATTCACTTTAGTGCTATCAAGAGACAAATCATTCATGACTGCAATAGCTTGTGCAGCAAACGCTTCATTTAACTCAATTAAATCAATGTCTTTTACATCCATTTTGAGCTTTTCCATTAATCGACGGGTTGCTGGCGCGGGTCCAAAGCCCATAATGGCCGCTTCACAACCTGCTACAGCCCAATCGACCACTTTCATTCTTGGCTTCAGACCACGTTTTTCCGCCTCTTCACGACGCATCATCACTAATGCCGCAGCACCATCATTGATACCTGAAGAGTTTGCTGCCGTAACCACACCATCAGCTTTAAATGCAGGGCGCAATTTTGCTAATTTTTCACGTGGTGTATCCCGCGGATGTTCATCGGTATCAAAAATACGCGTGCCTTTACGGCCTTCAGGTATTTCTACGGGTAATATTTGATCAGCAAAATAACCCGCTTGAATCGCTTTTAACGCTTTTTGCTGGCTATCCCATGCAAAATCATCCATTTCTTCACGGGTAATATTGAACTGTTCTGCAACATTTTCTGCCGTCATTCCGTTGTGATAAGGGCCTTCTGGCCAAGTTAAGATAGACGTTAACCCATCCTCGAGCACATCATTCCCCATGCGGTAGCCATAACGCGCTTTGCGTAAGTAATACGGCAGCATCGTCATATTTTCTGTACCACATGCCACCACAACATCGGATTGGCCAGTCTGTAGCAGCATCATGCCATCAGCTAAAGCTTGTAACCCTGAGCCACATTGACGGTTAACCGAATATGCAGTCGTTTCTTTTGGGAGCCCTGCTCGTAGCTGACAAATACGTGCGATAAAACCACTTTCTGCGATTTGCCCAACATTACCCACGATGACTTCATCAACATCTTCGGGGGCAATTCCTGCTCTTTTCACAGCTTCACGGATCACCACAGCTCCGAGGTCATGTTGATGCGTATTTGCAAAACTTCCCCCCATCGTGCCAATTGCTGTTCTCACACCACTCACAATGACAATATCATTCGCTTGTTTCATTATTTCCCCCTATAGCACCATTCCGCCGCCAACATTGATCACTTCACCATTGATATAACGCGCTTTATCAGAGGCTAAAAAGGCAACACATTGGCCTACATCGCGCGGATCCCCGGCAAAACCCGCAGGGATCTTACTGATCATGATGTCCCACACTTTTTCAGGTACACCACGGGTCATATCTGTATCAATAAACCCCGGGCAAATCGCATTTACAGTGACACCTTTACGGGCTAACTCACGGCAAGCCGTTTTTGTCAGACCAATAACCCCAGCTTTAGACGCGGCATAGTTGGCTTGCCCAACATTCCCAAGCCAACTGGCCGAGGAGATATTGACAATTCGGCCATGTCCTTGCTCACGCATTAATTTTGCAGCCTCTTGCATGCAGTTAAATGTCCCTTTCAGATTGATATCAATGACTTTATCCCAATCATCTTCCGTTAATTTATGCAGCATGCCATCTCGGTTGATCCCCGCATTGTTCACCAGTACATCAATCGCCCCAAAATGTGCTAACGTTTTAGAAAATAAGGTATTGACCTCTTCACGCTTGGCAATATCACAAGGAATAAAAATGGCTTGATGGCCTTGCTCTTGTAGCTGTTTTGCACTTTCTTCACCTGACGACATGGCTAAGTCAGAAATAACGACTTTTGCCCCTTCTTCCGCAAGCACCTGAGCAATAGCAAAACCAATACCTCTTGCAGAACCCGTCACAATGGCGACTTTATCTTGTACTAACATGGATAAATTCCTCTTTAATATTGAAACTATAAATACGAAACCAGACCAAAAGGGGCTTCCTCAAATAATGAAGAAGACATCACCTTCAAATCAGGGGAAATTTCGGGTACGAAGTCCATATGGGCAAGGATGTCACGCTCTAGGTCAATACCGGGGGCAATTTCAACCAGTACTGGGGTTTCCCCCCCTAATGTGAACACTGCACGTTCCGTGACAAAATGCATGGTTTGGTTGATATTTCGTGCGACATCCGCATTCCATGAAATTTGCCGTACTTGGTTAACTAACTTTCTAATATCCCCTTCCCGCACAATATTTAACTGCCCATTTTCACAACGAATATCTAACCCTTTTGCGGTAAACGTCGAGCAAAACACCACGTGCCGCGCATTTTGGGTAATATCAATAAACCCACCTGCCCCAGGGCAAATATTGCCTAGCAACGTCGCATTGACATGGCCTCGGGCATCCATTTCCCCTGCGCCCATATACGTGATATCAACGCCTGCACCGTTGTAGTACAACATTTGGTCTTGGTGACTAATCATCGCTGACAGGTTACGGCCTATACCAAAGTCAATACCGCCAGCTTGGACGCCCCCCCAAATCCCTGACTCCACAGTAATATCGACGCGCTTAGTTGCATTTTCTTCCTGAATAATTGAGCCGATAACATCGTTTGGAATACCCGTTCCTAAGTTAATCACACAGTTTTCATATAGATAACGGCATGCAATTCGCCCAATCAATTTGCGAATATCCAAAGGTAATGGCGTAGTTTGTTGGACAGGGGTGCGAATATCACCGCATAGAGTTGGGTCAAAAAACCAGCTTGAGGATTGGCGATGGTCTTCTTCAGGGTTATCGCACACGACAATGTGGTCAATAAAGCTTGCGGGAACAGTGACACGCTTGGGATGCAGAGTCCCTTCTTCAACGCAATACTTCACTTGTGCAATCACTTTGGCACCAAAACGTTTAGCCGCCAGTACCGCATGCAAGACCTCTAGGGCCATGGCTTCTTCATCGGTGGTGAGGTTACCTTTACTATCAGCGTGAGTTCCTCTGATCACCACCACATCTAAGGGAATTTCTGGGTACCATAACCATTCTTCCCCTTTGAAATTCACTTTTTCAACCAAAGGAGGAAGAGCCAACGTTTTCGCGTTCATCCTACCGCCTTCAAGATCAGGATCGATAAATGTCCCTAACCCTACTTTGGATAAGCGCCCCGGTAAGCCTGCAGCCATTGCGCCATATAAGTGCACCATTTGCCCTTGAGGGAGGCAATACGCTTCGACTTGGTTATCATTAATCATTTGCATCCATCGAGGTGCTAACCCCCAATGGGAACCAATGATCCGTTTCACCATCCCTTCATGGGCAAAGTGTTGATTTCCTCGAATACGGTTACACTGTCCAGCTGCATGAACCAGTGTTAATTGATTTGGTGTACCCTCGGATAAAAAACGTTGTTCAATTTCCGATAAAATAGATTCAGCAGCACTGGTTAATGTCATTCCCACAGTACAAATCGTATCGCCATTATTAATTAATTTAGCGGCATCTTGTTTCGAAATAAATTTATTATTCATGATAAAACCTACCTAAAGGCTAATATTTCATAGCCCCTTTTTGATTAATTAAAAACTAATTTAGAATTTAGTTATTTAAAGAGTAATATCGTAATTTCAAATCTTTCTTACTTATTTTCCCATTCCACGTTCTAGGGAAATTACGTGTAAACATAATTCTTACTGGAACTTTATAAGTTGGCACCCTGTCTTTTAGCCATTCAATGATTTCTTTACTGGTTAAACATACTTGGTTTTCAGGAATAATAAATGCAATAGGCTCTTCACCATAAATGGTACTTTCAATTGGAATGACAGCGACTTCATTAACACCCGGATAATTAGAAATCAAATCTTCGACTTCAATAGAATATATTTTTTCACCACCACGGTTAATCATGTCTTTAATTCGATCTTGAATATAAAGAAAACCATCATCATCCCTATAACCAATATCCCCTGTGAAAAACCAACCATCATTAAATGATGTCGTGTTCGCAGGGCTGTCAGGCCAATAACGTTGGATAACAACATCCCCCTTCACCCAAATGTTACCTGTCGTATTAGCGGGTTTATCTTTACCGTTATCGTCACGTATGGCCACCTGTAATCCAGGAACTGGTGTACCTGAGCTCGCTTTCTTATCACTATAACGAATATCTTCACGAAATATGGTGGCAGGGGATGATGTCTCAGTCAAACCATAAATAGAATGAATAGATGTTTTGGCGAATATATAAGAAAGCTCTTTAATCGTACCTTCATTTAAATGCCCTGCACCACAAGCAATCATTTTTAATGAATTAAATCTTTCTAGATTAATACTTTTATTTTCTTTTATTTTTTGAATTAACAATATAAATACAGTTGGAGAACCATGTAGAAATGTTATTTTCTCTCTTGCAATTGTTGAGATAATATCTTTTGCATTAAATTTTTTCTGAAGATAGATCGTACCACCAATATGAATAAATAATGCTAAAATAGCGGAGAGCCCCGTAATATGATAAATCGGTACAGCCAAAATTGTTTTATCGTGTTCAGATAACTTTAACGTTTCCTGATAGGCATATACAGCAGATAATATATTCTTGTGCGTGATCACAGCACCTTTCGGTGTTCCCGTTGTGCCCGAAGTGAATATCACCACCGCTGGGTCTTCTTCATCAACTTGGTTAATAAAATTAATTTCATCGGTAAGGATTAAATTACGCCACTGAGAAAGGCTAACTCCTTTTTCACTGAGCTGTGCCAGCCATGGTTGGTATGTATCATCCCAAAAAATGGCATCGGCATTAATACAGGATAAATGCTCTTTACCTTCAAATTCTTTCATTTTGGTACTTAAGGGCATTACCTGAATACCCAGCCCTACCGCGGCATAAAATAATTGGCAAAATTCAATCGTATTACCCCAGCCGAGTACAATTCGATCGCCTTTTTTCAACTGCACGGTGGTTGTTAGCCACAACATTGTTTGGTTTACTTTCACAAGTAATTGGCGATAACTCCAACTTTGCTCTTCAAATACAATGGCAACAGCGTCTGGCTGCGCTTTTGCTCTCTGTAATAAGCTTTGGTAGATGTTTGAATTTGGCACAAGCATGGACACACTCCGATACCGCTGAATATGACTGATATGCTATCAATGTATAAAATACACTCCGATAAATTAGTGCCAATCTTCACAAATTATTCACACCCTTTTTTTATTTGAATTAGTGATCTGCACAACCCATTTGTTAACGTTTTTTTTATTTAGGTCTCATTTCACACCCTGATTTTTATAACAAATGAAAATATTTACCTTTTGTTATTGGCGAACCACCCAAAAGGCACAGAAATTCCTATAAAGAACTCAACCTCCATTGTGCGTATAAACAACGACTCACAAACGAAAAAGAGTTCAGGGTTAATACTTAACAAGCCCGTTTATCCCCTATCTGCTCTTGCACTCTGTGCTATTTAGCCTTCTCACCAAACCCAATAAGATAATAATAGTGGTGAATTCACTAGAGATTGCTACAGTGGAACACAGTCATAATGAAAGAAATGATGTGAAAGCAATCGCCATCTTTGAAAACGGTTAAGGAGTTAACTCATGGCAAACACCCCTTATATTCCCCCTAATGTCTGGCAATGGGAGCAAGGTAATGGCGGAAAATTCGCCAATATTAATCGTCCAATTTCCGGTGCAACTCACGAAAAATCTTTACCTGTAGGTAAGCACCCACTACAGCTATATTCATTAGGAACACCGAACGGGCAAAAAGTCACTATTATGTTAGAAGAGCTATTAGCCCTTGGCATTAAGGAGGCTGAGTACGATGCTTGGCTAATTAATATCGGTGAAGGAGACCAATTTAGTTCGGGTTTCGTTGAAATTAGCCCTAACTCAAAAATCCCCGCCTTAGTCGACAGAAGTGGTAAGGAGCCTATCCGAGTATTCGAATCAGGTTCGATTCTGACCTATTTAGCTGAAAAATTTTCTGCTTTTTTACCCACAACTCAACCAGAACGTGCTGAAACCTTATCTTGGCTATTTTGGCAAATGGGCTCAGCACCTTTTGCAGGTGGCGGTTTTGGCCATTTTTATGCCTATGCTCCTGAAAAATTTGAATACCCTATTAACCGCTTTGCAATGGAAACCAAGCGTCAATTAGATGTGTTAGACAAACGTTTAGCAGAACATAGATATGTTGCAGGGGAAAACTACAGTATCGCTGATATCGCCATCTGGCCGTGGTACGGTGCATTAGTGAAAGGTTGGCTTTATGATGCCGCTGAGTTTTTATCTGTCCATGAATATAAAAATGTCATTCGTTGGGCTGATGAAGTCTATGCACGCCCAGCAGTACAGCGCGGTCGACGGGTTAATCGCCTACAAGGTGATCCTGCACAGCAAGTACGCGAACGCCACGATGCGAGTGATATAAGCTAAGTCATAAGTTTATTACCTTTATCAATACTGAGATTTATCGATTTTAAGTCTCAGTATTCACCATCCTTGGTTAAGTTCACAACTGTTGAAATAAAATATCCCTATTAAAATATCTAAATACGAAGGTAAAAAATCATATTTAGATCGTCTTATTTATACAAATAATACTAATTCTATTAGTACACCTCCAAAATAAATGTTTCAAAATGGACATAAATATCTTTATAAATACAAATTTCGCGACTATTTTAGTGAGAATAATCTTATATTGATATTTTATTTCAAAGAAAATTATATTAATAGTATGTTATAAAAATAACCACTCAATTAATAATGTTTTAGATTTTTATTTATTATTCAACTTATTATACTAGTCACTATTAGATGATTACTTGTTTAGCTTGTAATTAGATACATATATTATAATTGATCGTTTTTTTCGATTTAGCATACTGGTTATTTATATTTAGAAATTACCTTTATCAAGAGTAATCTATGTTCACAAATTAAACGACTATACAAAAACTGAAACTTAAATCGGTATCCTAATAAATGAAGGACTCTATTTTCACTTGCATAACTGTTTTAGAAAACAAAAAAAACATTACAAACATAGTTGCCAAGAATATTGGTAAAAAAATTAAACAGCTAAGATCAGAGTATCACTTAAGTGGGTCTGATTTAGCCAGAATTATAGGTATATCTCAACAACAATTATCACGTTACGAAAATGGCCTTAGTGACATATCAACATCTAAAATCATGTTGATATCCATATATTTTAAAGTTGATGTTTGTTATTTCTTTAAAAAAGATTAACTCATTATATTTTTACCTCTCATATTAAGGTAGTACGAATGAATGATGAAGAAAATGTAAATATAAAATTAGGCTGCTTAATAAAGAAACTAAGAAAGAAGAAAGGAATTAGCGGAGCTGAATTAGCAGAGAAACTAAATGTAAGCCAACAACAAGTATCAAGATATGAACGAGGAACAACAAAACTAAGCTTTGAAAAATTAATCGAATTAACAATTCATCTTGATCTAGATTTATCTAAATTAAAGTCAGAAATTGAAAAAGAAGTTTTATACATCAATGACTCAAGAGCATTATTGTAATCTTTAATGGCAGATAACACTGTTATTAATTAATAACAATTAACTCTGATTGTTATTAATTAATCTCACTATGAAATTAACATAATGAGATTAACAATAATCATATTTATATATTTAACCGTAAAGGAAAAGATTGATGAAAATTAAAAGTATTGCAATGGCAACTTTATTAGTTTTAGGTGGAGCTTCTGCTGCGAATGCTGCTGACCAAGGCCACGGTAAAGTGACGTTTAAAGGTGCGATTATTGAAGCACCATGTTCAATTGCACCAGAAAGTATTGACCAAACGATTGAATTAGGCCAAATCTCTAATATGGCTTTAGCCGATGGCGGAAAATCATCACCTAAAACATTTGATATCGCACTGCAAAACTGTAACGTTAGCAGCTTAACTAAAGGTGTTCAATTAACCTTTACTGGTGCATCCGCATCATTTGATGAAGATAATAAAACCTTAGGTATCGTTGGTACAGGTAGTGGTGCTGGTGTTCAAATTACTAGTGGTAATGGTGAAATTGTTACTATTAACACAGCTACACCATTCCAACAAATTCAAGATGGTAGCAATACATTACAATTCTCTGCATATTTAAAAGGTAATGGTGGTGATGTTTCAACTATCACTGCAGGTGAATTCAGTTCTGTAGCTGATTTCACTTTATCATACGAGTAAAATTAGCAACCTTCTAATTTCAACCTAAAAACACACGGATAGGTTTTTAGGTTCATTAAATATAATGATAGAGCGAAAATATGCTATATAAATTTTCATGGTTGACATTCATTCTATTATTAGAAACTAGTTTGTCATCATATTGTTCGGCTGAATCATTAATCACAATGAATGGAAGTATTATTGAAACTGCCTGTTCTATTGATATAAATAGCAAAGACCAAACCATTGAAATGGGAAGCTTATCTATATCTCAAATTACTCGAGATGGCCAAAGCAATGCAAAAAATTTTTCAATTAGATTAATTAACTGTGTACTTGAGAGACCTGAATCAAAAAAACCAAACTGGCAATATTTTACAGTAACATTTGATGGAGTTCATGATGGTAGTTTATTTACTACCAATGGGCAAGCTGAAGGGATTGGTATTGAAATTAGTAGTACTAGTGGTGAAGTAGTATATCCAGGAAAGGCAATGTCGTCACAAGAGTTAACTGATGGCAGCCGTAATTTAAATTACAAACTACGAATAAAAAGAAACAATAAAAGTTTAAAATCAGGTAATTATTTCAGTCTAATAAAATACAAATTAGATTATGAGTGATATAAAAAATAACTCTGTCCACATGAACATCTTTCCAAATAGGAGATATTTTCTCTTATTATAAATGAGTTTGAATAAGGTCAAGTATAATGGCGCATCATAAAATCCATATTAAATTATCATCAGTTAGTCGATTATATATATTAGCTAGCATGATAACCATCATCTGTAATACTGGGTTTGCCTCTACTAACATAGAATTTAATACGGATATTTTAGATATAAATGACCGTGCTAATATTGATCTAAGTCGATTCTCTAAAACTGGCTACTTTATGCCAGGAGAGTACACTTTTAGTGTTCATGTAAACAAAAACATATTACCTGAACAAAGTATTTTTTATTATAATTCAGATGAAAACACTGATGACAGTACAGTATGCTTAGACCCAAACTTAGTTGAGAAATTTGGGCTAAAACCCAAAATATCATCATCACTGACCTGGTGGCATGATAACTCCTGTTTAGATTTAAACAGCTTATCTGGTGCAACTACAAAGGCCGATTTATCGACATCAACACTCTATATTAATATTCCTCAAGCCTATTTAGAATATACGGCAGATAATTGGGATCCGCCCGCTCGTTGGGAAGATGGGATATCGGGTGCTTTATTTGACTACAATCTGAACGCGCAAGTAAATCAACAAATACGTAGTCACCAAAGTACGAGCTATACCACTAATGGTAACGGTGTGGCAGGAATGAATTTAGGTGCATGGAGATTCAGAGCTGATTGGCAATCACGATTTGAAAAACGCCCATCTTCTGAGTCAACGCATTCTTTCGATTGGAATCGTTTTTACATTTTTCGAGATGTTAAATCGTTAGGTGCCAAACTAACATTCGGTGAATCTTACTTAGCCTCCGATATTTTCGATAGCTTCAGATTCACAGGACTCAGTTTAATTACTGATATTAATATGTTACCACCCAATTTGAGGGGATATGCACCTGAAGTTACTGGGGTGGCAAATAGTAATGCAACCGTCATTATTAGTCAGCAAGGCCGTATTATTTACCAAACTCAAGTCGCTGCTGGCCCTTTTCGCATTCAAGACCTTAATGATGCTTTATCGGGTGAATTAGATGTAAGGGTAGAGGAACAAAATGGTAAAACGCAAACTTTTACAGTGAACACCTCAAGTATTCCCTATCTTACTCGCCCAGGGCAAGTTCGTTATAAATTTGCAGCAGGACGGCCTAGTGATTCCAATCATCGTGTTAATGGTGATAGTTTCGCCAGTGGTGAGTATTCATGGGGGATTAATAATGGTTGGTCCCTATATGGCGGTATGATTGCTTCACAAAAATATCTCTCAACGACTTTGGGAATTGGTCGCGATCTAATGCGATTTGGGGCTCTTTCATTTGATGTGACAAGAACACATGCAAAAATTAAAGAAATCACCTCAAATAATGAAGCTAATTATAAAGGTAATTCTTACAGATTGAGCTATTCAAAACGTTTTGAAGATTATAATAGCCAAATTACCTTTGCTGGCTATCGTTTTTCAGAAAAAGATTTTATGAGTATGTCTGAATATCTCGATGCCAAAATAAGTGGTGTTCGACAATATAATAGCAAAGAAATGTATACCATTTCTTATAACCAACAGTTTAGCGACAGTGGACTGAGTGCATATTTAAATTTTTACCATCAAACATATTGGAATCAACCTGACAATAACCGCTATAGTTTATCATTAGCAAAGTATTTTGATCTCGGAAAATTTAAAAACTTAAGTGTTAACTTAACCGCATTCCGTAATAGCTATCGAAATACAAATGATGATGGGGTTTATATTGCTTTATCTATGCCTTGGGGTGAAACCTCTACAGTGAGCTTTAATAGTAACTGGGATAAAAGTAATACAACACAGAATGTGAATTATTATGACCGTATTAATGAGCGTAGCAACTACCAGATTAATACTGGGATCGCACGGTCGGGTGCAATTCTTGGTGGGTACTATACACATCAAGGCGATATGGCTCAGTTTAATGCAAATGCAACATACCAACAGAATCGTTATCGTTCTGCCGGGTTATCATTGCAAGGTGGATTGACGGCAACGCAACATGGGGTTGCATTCCATAGAAGTAACCAACTTGGCGCTTCGCGCGTTTTTGTTGATACCAATGGTGTAGCGAATATTCCTTTGCGTGGTAATGGAATTGTCACACGGTCGAATTATTTTGGTAAGGCGGTTGTTGCTGATGTTAATAGTTATTACCGTAGTAATATCAATGTGGATTTGAATCTTTTACCTAGCAACGCAGAGGTTACCCATTCTGTAAAGCAAGGAACATTAACAGAGGGTGCTATTGGTTATCGCCAATTTGATGTTATAGCGGGTAATAGTGCAATGGCAAACATCCGCTTATCAGATAATAATGCACCTCCATTTGGCGCCATTGTATTAAATACACGTAAGCAGCAAGTTGGAATAATTAGTGATGAAGGCAGTGTTTATTTGTCAGGCTTAAACCCTAAAGAAAAATTGAGTGTTTTTTGGGATGATAAAATACAGTGCAATATAACATTGCCAGATAGCGTTTCATCAGAAATAAATCTAGCAAACACATTGCTGCTACCATGTGTGAAATAACACTTCACTAATGTTATTAGAAAATTATTAATATTAATGATTTAAATTAAAAAAATGATAAACATCATCATTTTAAACTTAAAGAGATTATATCGTTTATGAATAAGTTAAATGTAAGTAAAAAGGATACCTATCCTATCCAAAAATTGGTTAATAGTTCTAAGATTATATTAGCAACAGTTTTTTTAATAAATATCTCAACAGCAAATGCAGCTATTTCATTAGACCGTACTCGAGCAATCATTAATGGCAATGAGAAATCTATTAGCTTAAATATTAGCAATGAGAATAAAACATTACCTTATCTTGCCCAAGGCTGGATTGAAAATGCACAAGGTGAAAAAATTAATGACCCATTTACCGTATTACCTCCGGTTCAACGTGTTGAACCTGGTGATAAAAGCCAAATAAGAATTCAACCATTAGCTAACGTGGCAAAATTACCACAAGATATTGAGTCAGTATATTATTTTAATTTACGTGAGATACCACCGAGAACTGATAAAGCAAATACGTTGCAACTTGCATTGCAAACAAGAATAAAACTTTTTTATAGACCAACATCTATCATTCCAACTAAAAATGATATCGATAACCCATGGCAAGAAAAATTAGTTTTAAAACAGCAAGGCGGTAAATATATTGCATTTAATCCAACACCTTATTATATAACCATTATTGATGCAGCAACAAAAATTAAAGGGGATACAGTAAAAGGCTTCGAGCCGATTATGATCGCTCCTAAAAATAGCCAGCCATTAGGTGTCGATGTTGCTACATTAGGCAATACTCCAGTACTAACATATATCAATGACTATGGTGGCCGCCCTAATCTTAGTTTTAGCTGCCAAGCAAATGAATGCAAGGTATCTCCAAGTAATAAATAATCTATTTATTAAATAGTAATAGAGGAAGGTATGAGTAAAAAAGTGAGTTATAGCGCTCCTTTAATAGGGATTATTTTCAGTACACTTGCCTTTCAGACATTAGCTACTGATATTGGCAAAGTTGATAATTGGGATGTTGATGGTGCCAATGGTGTTTTACAAGTTAGGGGTGTGCTTACTGAAAGTGCATGTAGATTAGCCATGCAATCTGCATTCCAAACAGTAGATTTGGGTACAAATAGTTCTTCAACATTTAAATCTCTAGGGCATAAAGGCACACCTATTCCTTTCAATATTCAATTAGAAGATTGTTTAAGGAGTGAAAGCCGCAATCATGATCAACAAGGTAATATAACTTGGAGCTCTGACATGCCTGCCGTAAGAATTCGTTTTCTTGCTATATCAGATAATACAGATAGCGAATTAATAAAAGTAAATGGTGCTGAAGGTATTGCCCTCGAGTTAAATGATGAAAACTTTAAAATAATTAAACCGGGTATTTTTACAAAACCAAAGCTATTATCGATGGGTAGTAACAAACTAACCTATTACATTACCCCGGTGAGAATTAATAGCCATCTTAATGCAGGTAATTATCAAGCACATATAAGATTTCAATTAGTATATGACTAAAGGTGAAATATGAAACTTTCATATCTAAATCCTTTATTAAAATTAAAGGTGTTTATTAGCATTTTATTTATATCAATATGCCTTAATAAATCAGTCGCTTCTATGGCTTATATTGGATTAAGCATCACTGTTATAGAGCCTCCTAGTTGTAGTTTTGATGGAGGTAATACACTTGGCATTAGTTTTGGAGAGGTGCAACAAGCACTTATTGACGGGAAATCATATAAAAAAACAAGTATTGACTACAATTTTAAATGCACGAACCTGTCGACTAATTTATTAAAAATGACATTGAGCTGGAATAATTTTAGAGTCAATGGTGTTGATTCAATAAAAACGAATAGAGATAATCTCGGCATCGCTATCTATCATGGTAATGATATAGTATCCAACAATTCAAATATTCATTTTATATATGGTGCCATGCCTTATTTCTATGCCGTCCCCATAAAACCTGATGGTTCAATGTTGAGCGATGCAGGGAATTTCAGCGCCGAAATGATTATGAAAATTGAATATCAATAAATTGAGCCCCTTATGAAAACTAAATTTTTATATAGCTTATTATTTGTTACTGTCTTTTCACATTCAACCACACTTAATGTTAGTTTCACTGGTGTATTAGCTGTATCACCTCCCGAATGCACAATAAATGGAGCTACAACAACTGACATTAATTTTGGTGATATTCATGAAACATTAATTGATGGTTCTTATAAAAAAATGCTCATTGATTATGAGTTAAATTGTACCAAAATTTATAATAACGCGTTGAAAATGACATTAAATTGGAACTCTATTACTATAAATGGAAAAGATACCGTTAGAACTAATCGTGATAATTTAGGTATTGCTATTTATCATAACAATACCCTGATAACAAATGGTTCTATTATTAACTTTCAATATAATAGTGATAATCCTTTACTCTATGCCGTACCTGTAAAACCAAATGGGATGACGTTGCAGGATGGAGGTAATTTTACTGGCACAATAACTATGCTCATAGATTATAGTTAAGGAGAATTCTAATGCGATATCATTTAAAAACTAGCTTATTTATATATTTAATTAGTTTTCTATATAGCGCTCAATCTATTGGATTTGGGGTTAATATTAATGGAAACTTAATAACAACCCCTCCAGAGTGTATTTTAAATAATAATCAAAAAGAGATGGTTCATTTTGGTGATATTTTATTAAGCAGGATTGATGGAGCGAACTATAAACATAATCTATCTCTTGAATTAACCTGTACTAATTTAATAAAAAACAACCTAACTTTAAGCATTCAGGGTGATGCAAGTAACTTTAGTAATGGGATACTTAAAACTAGTAATACAAAGCTAGGATTGGTTTTTTATATCAATGGTGTAAAACAAGATATTAATAAAAAAATAAATGTTAAATATTTAGAATTACCATCATTAGAAGTTTCTCCAGTAAAAAATACTAGCTCAAGTTTTGATGATACTGATGGTGGAGATTTCACTGCACTTGCAACACTTAATGTGGATTACCAATGATGAAAAATAGCTCAATAAATAACAAACTTCAGTATCAGATATTTTGTTTTCTCTTGATATTCTTAGCAAATATGGCTCATGCTAATTGGGGATTTGATGGCTCGTTAATTATGCCGCCAAAATGTCGATTAAGTCATAGTGACCCTATAAAAGTTTCATTTGGTAAAGTGGGTGTTAATAAGGTTGATGGAATACAATATAAAAAAGAAATTCCCTATGAACTTATTTGCGATGGTGACCTAACACAGCCATGGAATATATCATTAACATTATCTGGCGCAACCGCAGGGGCAGGCTTTGATGATGCAACACTACAAGTAAAGTCTGACCAAAATGGAAATAATGTAGGCATCCAAATTCAAAAAGATGGGCAACCTATCACTTTAAATAAAGCATTTGTGATTGACCAAGAGACATTACCCACTTTATCCGCTGTTATTGTCAAAAAAGCAGGAACTAAACTGGTTGGGGATACATTCAATGCTATTGCGACATTAACCGTTTCATTTCAATAGGAATCATAATGTTCTCGATAATAAAATTTTATATCTTGTTATTTTTAACCGTGTTTACATGTCATTCGTTACCATCGGTAGCCGAAACAATTAATTTTGATGGTATATTTGTCGAAGATGCTTGTGATTTATACCCCGGAGATGAATTAATTACATTAGATTTTGGGACAATTGCAGATAAATATCTTTATTTGAATAACCGTACTTTAAGTGAATCATTTAGTATTCGATTAATTAATTGTGATTTATCTTTAGGTCGCGAAATTAATGCTTCATTTAATGGAAATGAAAACTCGTTTTTATCTGGTTATCTTGCATTAGACCCAGTAAGCCAAGCTAATGGTATTGCAATTGGTTTAGAGACAGATACCGGAGAAAAAATCGATATAAACACAAAAAATCACACACAGAAATTGTCAGCAGGTAATAACGAAATAAGACTTAAAGCCTTTATTCAAGGAGAGCCTTCTGCATTAACAAATAAAACAATTTCATATGGAACCTTTATATCAACGTTAACATTCTTTCTAGAATACAACTGAATATATAAAATCCGCATTGAATTATAGGTATTCGAAAATGAAAATTTCAGCATTGATTAGCAACTATAAAGTCATAGTAATAAAGGTATTTTTTATTACTATATTAACCTTCATTTACAACATAAATGCTTATTCTATAAGTTGGGGATCATTTATCCAAAGAAATGGTAATGATGTCACTATTCAGTGGGGATGGCAGAGTGAAGATAGCAATAGTATCATTTGTTATAATCCCTCCGGTTGTATTGTAACGGTTGGTCCCTATGATTATCGAGGTTCTAGTGCAGACTCAAAAACGTTTGGTGGTATAAATTTACCCTATGGCATGCAGCAAAAAGTCATCATTCGCAATAATGGGACAGCAATAGATGCTTTTAATGCTTGGAGGCTACAATATGGAACGGCTAATACACAAACCCTTGCTACAATGTGGGGAAATTATCCAAATACAGATTTCGCTTCAGTTTGTTATGGGTTCCAAGTTTTTCAAATCTCAACCTGGGGGACATCTTATGGTACTTTATTACCTAATGCAGGCTGTGGGGTAGTACCTCCATCAAACACTTCTTGTAATTTTAGTTTCCCTACGAGTATTGATCTGGGTTCCGCTGTCAGTGGCCAAAATGGTTCTTGGTCTGGAGAAGCTACAGGCGCTTTTACCTGCACCAATATTGTTGATGTAAGGGCTAGCTTATTATCTACCCCCTATTTAAGTAATCTTCCTGTTGATATTTCAGTAAATCAAACTGCTCTAGATAGTAATAATAAACTGGTTGCACGAGGGCAAATGGCGTCACTTAATTTTAAGGCAGCCACAGCAGGTAAGTTCACATCAGCAGGTAAGTTTAACGCTAATGCAGTTATTTTGTTTTCTTTCAATTAGCAAACACATTACTACTGTGAATGTTAAATAAAGTACAATAAGAACCGCCAATAATAAATCTACTAACTGATAGTTACCTAGAAAGGCGAAGCTATTCCTGTACTGTAATGCCCAATAGTGAAAGAGGGTTATTCCCCCTCTTCCACAATGATGATGTGGATCATTACTTTTTATTTAGCAATATTATGGTTATCTAAAATCAATAATTTTCAGGAATATTGCTTTTTTAAATAATTTATATTTCTCTTATTTTATAATATGCATTTAGTCCACAACAATTGAAAAGGTGAAAACTAAACTTTTCGATTAGTTTTACTTAATTTATTTTAATAATTAAAATTTATCATTTATAAATACCCAAGCAATTAAATTGAACTTAAAATTTATTACAATAAGATCAAAGCAAGATAACTCCCTTTGAATTCAATGCGTTAAAAATTAATTATAAATTAATTTTTTAATTATTTTCTTATTGATAGGCAAATCTTATTTCAGCAATCGCTTAAACCGATGGCCATCATTGATAAAAATCAAGAACCTCTCAGACTTATTTATCCATCATAGTCCGGCTGTAGAATTATATTAATTAAAAAATATTTAAATATATTTGACCGCAATCTTTCAAGGATAGTGTAATGAAAAAACTTACTCGCATTACGGTCGCTGTCATATTTTTGCTTTTACTCGGTTATTTTGGGTTATCTGGATATGTGTGGTATCACGATAACCAACGAAGAGAAAATAATGACATTCAGACATCTAAAATTGCAGAAAATAATCAAGTCCTAAAATTCTTTGCTGAAAAAGGATGCGATTACTGTCACACGCCGTCAACTGATTTACCTGCCTACGCATCATTCCCCATTGCTAAGCAACTGATGGAGTACGATATTCAGCTAGGTTATAAATCATTCAACCTTGAGGCCGCTCGCGCTGCACTCATCGCAGGAGAACCTGTACCGCAAAGTGAATTAAATAAAATTGAGTGGGTTATGCAGAACCACACCATGCCACCAACGCGTTATGTTGCACTTCATTGGGCCAGTAGCGTCAGTGACGAAGAACGTGATAACCTATTGAATTGGATAGCTAAACAGCGGGAAGAACACTATACCAGCCAAGATACCGCTGCTGAGCACCGCAATGAACCAATTCAACCAATTCCAAAATCACTGGATGTCGATGATGCAAAAGTCGCATTAGGTTTCCGCTTGTATCATGATGCGCGTCTGTCAGGGGATAGCACGATTTCTTGTGCACACTGCCACGCGCTCAATGCAGGTGGTGTTGATGGCCGTAAAACGTCAATTGGTGTTGGCGGTGCAGTAGGTCCAATCAATGCGCCAACGGTGTTTAACTCGGTATTTAATGTCGAACAGTTTTGGGATGGTAGAGCACCTGATTTACAAGCCCAAGCCGGTGGCCCACCATTAAACCCTATCGAAATGGCATCAAAATCATGGGATGAAATCATTGAAAAACTGGATAAAGACCCTGTCTTAAAGCAAGATTTCAATGCCGTTTACCCAGAAGGGTTCACGGGTGACACCATCACAGATGCGATTGCAGAGTTCGAAAAAACCTTAATCACCCCAGACTCTCCGTTTGATAATTGGTTAAGAGGCGACAAGACTGCATTAACCGCGCAACAACTCCATGGCTACCAGTTATTTAAAGAAAACAAATGTGCAACCTGCCATGGTGGTGTGATCTTAGGTGGTCGTTCCTTCGAACCGCTTGGTTTGAAAAAAGACTATGAGTTTGGTGAAATCACTGCACAAGATATTGGTCGTATGAATGTCACCTCTGATGAGCGTGATAAATTACGCCAAAAAGTACCAACGCTAAGAAATGTTGAATTAACAGCGCCTTATTTCCACCGTGGGGATGTCGCCACCTTAGATGAAGCCGTGAAACTGATGCTGCGTTATCAAGTCGGTAAAGAACTGCCACAGAAAGATGTCGATGATATTGTTGCCTTTCTTGAAAGCTTAACCGGTGTGTATACACCATATGTGCAACAAAGTGATTCACAACAGTAAATATCAATAGCTGATTGATATGAAAAACCAATAGCACCGCGCAAATGATAGCGGTGCTATTTTTATTTATAACGTATCTTTGTAAAACACCACTTTCTCTAATACAGGCAATGTTAACTGTTGTTGATATCCATCCAATGTTTCTTTGGCCAGTATCGCCAATGCGCAGTAAAAATCGCTGTTAGCCGAATCTATCAATACTTCGAGAAAATGTGCCGACCAAGGTAATAGATGCCAAGCGAGTAACTCTTCTAAATCAGCTCTGCGATTTTGCTCAGCGAGCCAAGCCGCTAACATCAAGACCAGCCCAAAGTGGTCTTCTGGCTCTTTTTGTGTTGTCACTGGCTCAACACCTTTAGTACGCATCCATTGGCGCAGCTCAACGGTTGAGTCACCAAAAACAATCTTTTCTTTATCTAACCAGACTGAGCCCCAAGGAGGCGCGGGTAAAGCATAAGGCCCGATAAACAAGCGCTGCCATGCTTCACTGAGGGGTTCATTCTCCTGAGCACTGGATTGTAAAAGCTGGCTAATTTTTGCTAAAGAAGGTAAGGAAAATGGCCATTCTTCATGCCAAGTTGGCTCTTGTAAAATCGAAATAATCTCTGCGTTGTTTTCATTTTCTGGTGAGAAATAAAATAAAGACCCCAGAACTCGCCCTGTGACTGCGACGTGCTCAAGAAAGTGCGCTTCTTGCATATTGATTGTCTCTGAAGTTATCAGCGCAGGGAAACCATCTCCTGCGCTGAAAGGTTTACCAATTAAGCCACAGCCATACCGACTGTCATATGTAAACCATAGAATAGCCCACGACCGATAAATTCACCAATCAGTACCAGCACGGTACCCAGAAGTAGACTCAATACTGAAGGCTGATTTTGTCGCACAACAGGCAAAATCCATAGCAGTAACCCAAGACTGGTCACCACTAAGCGTATCACTTGTAAAACACCAAAATCAGGGACTAAATCCACTGCTTTTTGAACAGAAGTGGCAATTAATGCAATTTCTCCGCTTTGCAGTAGTACTGACGCGATAGTCACAATATAAGCCATGATACTAATCGCTGCTAACTTACCACTATTAAACGGAAATTTAGCCACGCGTAATAAAAATGCGCCTAAAATTGGCCCGACAACAAACAGAGTCATAAAGAAACCAATAGTGGTATGTGGCGTATTCCATGTTGGCACCGTGCTTATCATATAAACTCGAGTCATTGCCCAAACAAATAACAGCCCCATCAGCATGGTGATGATTAACCACACTTTGTCTAACCCTGTTGGCATTTTTTTCATTGCAGATAACAGCCACCATAGGCCGCCCAAAGCAAAGAAAATGGAGCCAAACAGCACTTCGTTACTTAATGATGACGCAAACACACGGTTCATCGAGTTAAATGCACGCATCGGTGAGCCCATATGCATCATGGATGCGAGAAAGCCTAAGCCCATCAACACCCATAACGCCAACATTGCATTCACAATGCGCTGTTTTTGGGGTTTATCATCTGTCGATAACCAAGCAAGCCCTGTCACAATCACGCCACCTGCAATACTTTGGCCTAATACCGTAAATAAAATCAGCGGCCATTCGTGTAATCCATTGCCCATGTTATACCTCCCGAGGATTGGCTAAATGGCCTGTCGTATCATTGACAGGACGGCTATTGGCATTGGGTTTAATGACAATATTGGGCTTGGTATAATGCGCTTCAGGTAGTGGCGCAATCTCTGCCAAATTGCCATGTTTTTCACGTAACTCTTCAATGGGGCCAAAATCTAATGCACGCAGTGGGCAAGACTCAGCACAAATCGGTTTTTTGCCAACCGCAACACGTTCATAGCAACCATCGCACTTGGTCATATGCCCTTTTTCGCTATCAAATTGCGGCGCACCGTATGGGCAGGCCATATGGCAATAGCGGCAGCCAATACACACGCTTTCATCAACAACGACAAAGCCATCTTCACGTTTATGCATCGCGCCACTTGGGCACACTTTCACACAAGCAGGGTCTTCACAGTGGTTACATGAAATCGACAAATAATAACTAAATACGTTTTGATGCCATACACCGTTATCTTCTTGCCAATCTCCCCCTGCATATTCATAAATGCGTCTAAAATTCACCGCAGGAGATAAATTTTTGTAGTCCTTACACGCTAATTCACACGTTTTGCATCCGGTGCATCGTGCGGAATCAATATAAAAACCATATTGTGTTGTCATGATTTATCTCCCTATACCCTTGCCACTTCAACCAAATTACTGTGTTGCGGATTACCTTTCGCTAACGGTGACGGGCGCTGAGTCGTCAGGACGTTTAGGCTACCACCATGGTCCACCTTGTTTTCATCAGGTGCGTACCATGCCCCTTCCCCCATAGCCACAACCCCTGGGATGATGCGTGGGGTCACTTTGGCAGCGATCTGCACTTCCCCTCTATCGTTGTAAATACGCACTATGTCGCCATCTTTAATATTGCGACGTTTTGCATCAATAGGGTTGATCCACATCTCTTGCAAACAAGCGGCCTTAAGCACATCAATGTTGCCGTAGGTGGAGTGAACGCGCGATTTATAGTGGAAACCACTCAATTGCAGTGGGTATTTTTCGGTGAGCTTATCATCATGGCTTTCAAAGCCTGGTGAATACATTGGGAGTGCTGATATCAAATCACCTTCTGCGAGCGTCCATGTTTTCGCGATATCCGCTAATTGAGATGAATAGATCTCAATCTTTCCTGACGGGGTATTTAATGGGTTTGCAATTGGGTCTTCGCGGAAGGCTTTATGTGCCACGACATGCCCTTGTGGGTTCATTTTTTTGTAAATCCCTTGCTGCTGGAATGTCTCAAAATCAGGTAGCTCAGGTAACTTTTGTCGTGAGATTTCATACAAATGGCGTAGCCACTCTTCTTGGGTTCGCCCTTCGGTAAATTTCTCTTCAACCCCCATACGGCGTGCGATTTGTGTACACATTTCATACACCGTTTTACTCTCAAAACGTGGTTCAATGGCTTGGCTGGCGAAAATCACATACCCCATATTACTAGCAGCACCATCCAAGCAAAAATCCATTTGTTCAGACGCGGTACAATCTGGCAGGACTAAATCCGCATATTTCGCTGAAGCCGTCATATGGTTATCAATCACTACTATCATTTCACATTTTTTATCATCCTGAAGGATGTCATGCGTTTTATTAATATCAGAGTGTTGATTGATTAAACTGTTGCTGGCGTAGTTCCAAATAAACTTAATCGGAACATCCAGTTTATCTTTACCTCTTACCCCATCATGAGTTGCGGTCATTTCAGGGCCGCGCTCTATCGCATCGGTCCATAAAAATACAGAAATACTTGCTTTAACTGGGTTTTCTAACGTTGGCATACGCTCAAATGGAATATCATAGTTCCCTTCACGAGCCCCCGTATTTCCCCCATTTATACCCACATTACCGGTTAAAATCGGTAACATCGCAATCGCACGTGCGGTTTGCTCGCCGTTCGAATGGCGCTGTGGCCCCCAACCTTGGCTAATATAAGCAGGTTTTGCGGAACCGATTTCACGCGCTAGTTTGATGATTTTATCAGCAGGAATACCGGTGATTTGCGCAGCCCATTGTGGTGTTTTTTCTACACCGTCATCCCCTTGCCCTAAAATATATGCCTTGTAGTGGCTATTTTTCGGAGCATCTGCGGGTAGCGTTTTCTCATCATAGCCGACGCAGTATTTATCTAAGAAAGGTTGGTCAACCATATTTTCAGTGATCAGCACATGAGCGATCCCTGCCACCAATGCGGCGTCTGTTCCCGGACGGATTGGGATCCACTCGTCTTCACGCCCTGCTGCTGTATCAGTATAACGCGGGTCGATCACGATCATTCTTGCATTAGAACGCTCACGGGCTTGCTCGAGTTGATAAGTGATCCCACCACCGCTCATACGGGTTTCGGCAGGGTTATTTCCGAACAGAACCACCAACTTGGAGTTTTCGATATCAGAAACGCTATTACCCGCCCCGCTACCATAGGTATAAGGCATCGCACAGCTGATTTGTGCTGTACTATAGGTACCGTAATGATTTAAATAGCCGCCCATGCAGTTCATCAAGCGGGCGATTGGTGAATTCGCTGGCGGCCATGAACGTGCGACTGTGCCACCTAATGTGCCTGTTCCATAGTTCAAGTACACCGCTTCATTGCCATAATCGGCAATAATCCGTTTTAGATTGTCGCTAATTAAATCGTAGGCTTCTTCCCAACTAATTTGTTTGAATTTACCTTCACCACGCGCCCCAACGCGCAGCATCGGGTATTTCAAGCGGTCAGGGTTATAGACACGACGGCGCATTGAGCGCCCGCGTAAACAGGCTTTAACTTGGTGCTTATTACCGTAAACATCATCACCGGTATTGTCGGTTTCAACATATTTTATTTCACCATCAACAATATGCATTCGCAGTGGGCAACGGCTTCCACAGTTAACGGTACATGCGCTCCAAACTATTTTTTCTTCAGGTATGGCTGTTTTGGGTGCTGTTTCACTGGTATCAGCAACACTATTAAAAGGTAAACTTAGCGCTCCACTTGCAAGTGCGAGTCCCCCGACGGTACTGGTTTGCATTAGCTTCCTGCGGCTGATCTCCGATTGGAGTACTCCCTCAGATAATGCTTTACTCATAATCTGCCTCACTTAACATTGCTTCAGCGTTTTAAAATGGCTTTTTTGAAATTTATTTTTATCTTTAATTTATTTATCGACTTCCAATTACCATTCTATAACCGAGGCACCGTGGGGTATTGTGCACGATCAACAATCCAGCACAAAAAGTATGGTTTTTATCCATTAGCAATCATTAAATAATATTGAAAATAAAACCATCCCAGTTTTTATCTTTAAAAATTAATTTAATTAAAATAAATATAGTGAGATTATTTCTTAAATTGAGTTGATTTAACTATTTTAAAGCCTTTTTATTTAATAAATATTTTTTACTTAATAAATTGCGCCATTCATTTCTATTGTGCAAATGAACAAACAAATTAACAATTGGCCGTACAATAAATACAGCTATCTTCACATTATTTTAATAGTACTTCCCTACTATTAAGATTACCTCTAACCAATAGCCAATCATATATATCACATCATATCTAAATTAATTAGATACATTCCTTTTAATCAATCGATATTATTAATAAGGCTGTAAAAATGAAAATAAACGTATTATTAGATTTGAAGAATAATTTAGGGGAAGGCCCTGTTTGGGATATTCAACAGCAACGCTTATATTGGATTGACAGTTTAGATGGCCGTGTATTTTCCTGTACGGAACGTGGAACTGAAATTAAAAGCTGGGATGTTAGGCAGAAAATTGGTTCAATGGCTTTATGTAAAGATGGAAACTCCGCAATCGTTGCACTCGAGAAAGGAATTTATCTTCTTGATTTTGCTACGGGAGAAACAAATTTTCTGCACTCACCTGAAAGTGATAAACCTCATAATCGATTCAATGATGGGAAAGTTGATAGGCAAGGACGCTTTGTTGTCGGTTCGATGGATATGCAAGAAGAGACCCCGTCAGGTGCGTTATATCGACTAGATACGGACTATTCCCTTCATAAAATTGAACAAAGTATTATTGTTTCAAATGCGCCTTGCTGGTCGCCTAAAGGCGATACTTTCTATTTTGCTGATACATGGACAGGTGAAATATGGAAATATGATTATGACGGCTTAACAGGCAATATCAGTAATCGCCAAACATTCTGTACCGTTAACACCTCATCGGGTGGAGCTGCTGATGGTGCGACCGTTGACAGTGAAGGCTATCTTTGGAATGCCCTTGTATATGCAGGAAAAATCGTTCGATATAGCCCTACTGGCGAAATTGACAGAATTATCGAAATGCCTGTTAAGAAAGTCACCAGCGTCGCTTTTGGAGGTGAAAACTTAGATATTTTATATGTCACATCGATGGCAAGGCCGCCTTTACCTCGCTTTCCTGAAGATGGCCAATTACGCGGTAGTGTCTTCTCCATACATAATCTTGGTGTGACCGGTATTCCTGAAAAACGGTTTGGGGGTTAAATAACGTTTAAATCAAAAATGAATATCAACGGTTCACAAATTATTATACTTATAAAAGAGCTACAATTATGATTAAAAATAATGTTTCAAATAATAAAATATCATTTAAGAAAATACATCGTTTCTCGTGGGTCTCATTATTTGTTTGCTGGCTTATTTGGTTATTAAATGCTTATGATAGAGAAATGATATTAAGACTAGGCCCTGTTATTTCTCAGGAATTTAATTTAAGCCCTGAAGAATGGGGGAATATCGTTGCTATTATTATGATAGCCCTCGCTATTTTAGATATACCCGGTTCAGTTCTAAGTGATCGATATGGTTCAGGTTGGAAACGTGCTCGTTTTCAAGTTCCTTTAGTATTAGGTTATACCGCTATTTCATTTGTTTCTGGTTTTAAAGCTATTAGCCATAATTTAACCTATTTTATCCTATTAAGATTTGGAGTGAATCTCGGTGCCGGTTGGGGTGAACCTGTTGGAGTAAGTAATACGGCAGAATGGTGGCCAAAAGAAAAAAGAGGTTTTGCACTTGGTGTACACCATACTGGATATCCCATCGGAGCTTTATTAAGCGGTGTTGTTGCAAGTTTTATTATCTCTGAATTTGGCGAAGCGAACTGGCGATATAGCTTCTTTATACCACTCGTGGTCGCACTGCCTATTATGATTTTTTGGGCTAAATATTCAACCGCAGCACGGATCTCAATATTATATGAGCATATTGAAAAATCAGGCATGACCAAACCAGCAGAAAGTAGTAGTACTCAAGTACAAAAAGGCCAAGGATTTAAAATTTTTATTAAGACACTAAAAAATAGAAATATTGCACTAACAGCTGGGAATACATTATTAACTCAGATTGTTTATATGGGGATCAGCATGGTATTGCCCTCCTATTTATATCATGTCTCTGGGTTATCTTTAGCCGCTTCAGCGGGGCTGAGTATCATCTTCACATTAACGGGTGTACTCGGGCAAATTGTTTGGCCTTGGCTATCAGACATATTAGGTCGAAAAAGAACCTTAATCATTTGCGGTTTATGGATGAGCATTGGTATCGCTTTATTTTACTTCGCAACGTCAATGCCAAAAATTATCGCTATACAGCTGTTCTTCGGCTTGGTGGCTAATGCCGTTTGGCCAATTTACTACGCTATGGCATCTGATAATGCCAATGACCAATCCATTTCTACTGCAAATGGTATTATCACCACATCCATGTTCATTGGTGGTGCATTATCCCCGCTATTAATGGGCTGGTTAATTAATCTTGGTGGAGGCTGGAATAGCTCTTTAGGCTATATTTATACCTTCTTTGCAATGGCTGCCTGCGCACTACTTGGTGTCATATTACAGCTCTTTACTACCCACACATCACTGCATGAAAGCCATACTACAGCTGAATAAATCACTTTAAATAAGGTTGTTTAAACCCATAAAAAAACCCCTTAAACGGAAATTTACTAAAACGTTTAAGGGGAAATATAAAATATAAATTATCGAGTGAATATTTGTTCTGCTAACCGTAATTAAAACAATCCATTACGCAGTTAGGCCACCATCTAAGACCAATGTTTGCCCTGTTAAGTACTGGCTATTATCGCCAATCAAAAATTCAACTAGCTCTGCCACTTCTTGGGGTTGCCCTAAGCGGCGTAACGGGATGTTTTGGCACATAGCTTTTAATTTAGCTTCAGGCATTGCACGGGTCATATCACTATCAATAAGCCCCGGAGCAATACAATTCACACGTAACCCAAAACGCCCAACTTCATGAGCCAATGAACGCGTCAACCCCATCATCGCGGACTTACTCGCCGCATAAGCTGTCTGGCCAATATTGCCTTTTAGCCCAGTAATTGATGACATCAATACGATCGAGCCATTCCCCGTCATCAACATTGCAGGTAATAATTTACGGTGCCAATTCATCACGGAAATGACGTTGTTCTCTAGCACGTCTCGCCAGATTTCAGCATCTTGATGAATATGTAAGGCATCCCTAGTGATACCTGCATTATGAATAATAGCCGTAGGAGCCCCAAACTGTTCCAATAACGAGCTAGAAAGCGCGTCAACTTGTGCTTCATTCTTACCATCACACGGGGATCCTTTCACCCATGTATCTAAATCGGGGTTTTCAAGACTCGCTTGTGTTTCATTAACACCATCAACGTTACGCCCAGTAAAAACTACATTCCAGTGGCGTCGCAATTCACTAACCAGTGCGAGTCCAATTCCTCGGCTTCCTCCCGTCACGAGTATCCATTGATTATTTGCCATTTTAAGATTTCGGTTCCTTATCAATATGTTCACACAGTGCTTTTACCGAAATTTCTGGATGTTCTAGGAAAAATTCCGCATCTAAAACAACATTAAAGTCACGTTTAACAAGCACCATAAGTTCAACATAATCTAAGCTATCAAACTCTAACTGGACTAAAGTCATATCCGCATTCAACTCTTCTGCTTCTATATCTTTTGCGTCACAGATCATGTCACTAATTTTGATATAAATTTCTTGATATTGGCTCATTTTTTTTATCCTTGCATTCTTATTGAGTTATTGAATTAACTTTCAATGTTATTGAATTGTTTATTATTTTTTCCCCGTAATGGGCAGTGATACTGATACTTACTAATCGACCACTCTCACTATCCGCAATGACTAAGGCGGGTAAAATACGTAGGTAAATAGGTTCAGGAGAGGTGATAGGAACCCATTTAGTCAGAAGTGCACGGTCAAAAACCACTTCTTGGTGGGTTTGTACGATAGGATAACGGCAAAAAATATCTTTCAACGTTGAGCCGGCTGGCAGCCATTGCGCGATCTCTTGTTGTTGAAATAAAGAGCTATCATGAATTAAGTACCAAAACAAAACTGCGTCAATAAATTGCCATTCATACATTTCGTTGGAAAACTGAGAGAATATTGACTGCAATTTCACAAGTTCGGCGGTCGAAATCGTTATCTCATTTGCGATTTCATGTAATCGCGGTGGGGAGGTGACCGACAATTGGCAAGTTAAACAATTTTGTTGCTCATCAGAAGAGAGTAAAGCCACAGATCCCGCTTTATTTCGTGCAACTAATTGATAATCTTTATCGTTCCATAACGGATTGCGTAACCGCACGACACATTTGATAAACTCAGGATCGATAACCTCTTGTGAAGCCAATAGTTCGTGATTTAATGATTCACTCGCAAATTGTTTCACATCGAGTAGTGCACGCATGCCATGCACACTCAGTTGTTCTCCGCCCTTCGCTTTGACCCATTCAAGATCAAAATGAATCGGGTTATCATCACCAGAAAATGATGCCCACTGTTTTGCATCCTCAACGGTATAACGTAATGTCCTCATGACGCTTTCTCTAAAATCAGCGCCGCATTTGCCCCACCGAAGCCAAAACTCAGGTTTAGTGCACGCTTAACTTCACCAATACGGTGTTCGTTAGGGATATAATCGAGGTCACATTGCGGGTCCGAGTGATGTAAGTTAGCGGTTGCAGGCATCACGCCATGTGCCATAGCTTGCAAGCAAATAATGGTTTCAAAGCTACCAGCAGCGGCAATTAAGTGTCCGGTATAGGATTTAGTACTAGACATTGGGATTTGATAAGCTGCCGCACCTAATGCCTTTTTCAGTGATTCTGTTTCATTTAAGTCATTAAGAGCCGTTGAGGTCCCATGGGCATTGATATAATCGATAGATTCAGGAGCGGCTCCCGCTTGTTGTAAAGCCATTTCAATGGTTTTCACTCGGGCGACACAATCTTCTGCTGGTGATGTAAAATCAAATGCATCAGAAAAATTCGCATACCCTGTAATTTCACCCAAAATAGTGGCGCCACGTGAAATAGCGCTCTCACGCTCTTCTAAACACAACACGGCTGCACCTTCAGAAAGCACGAATCCACTACGGTCCGCACTGAATGGGCAACATGCACGAGTCGGGTCTTCCGCTTCACGAGTTAAAGCACCAAGAACATCGATATTCCATACAGCACAATCGGTCCGCAAGGACTCTCCTGCACCAGCGAGCATCATATCGGCTCGTCCATGACGGATCGCGTCAAAAGCATCACCAATCGCAATAGTGCCTGTCGCACAAGCCGCGATGGTCGTATTTTGATATCCACGCAGGTTCCAAAACTGGCTGCAAGCCGCTGTTGTCACACTTGGCATTGCATAAAAACAGTTGAAAGGCGAGGTCATCCCTGTCGCTTCGAATTCACTTACCGACATATAATTTTCATCAAGCCCTGCCCACCCCGATCCCATAATGACGCCACACATCAGAGGGTCATATAAATCCGTTAATGGCGTGTCTGCGAAGGCCATGTTCATGGCCTCTCGTGCGGCCCCCAAAGCTAAGCGCGTATGGCGCGGTAAACGACGACGAATAGCCGCGGGAACCCCTTTTAAGCTGGGTTCATTATCAATAAGCCCTAAAAAATGACTGTGGATATTTTGCGCAGTTTTATCAACGTAACGATAACCGAGCTTTTTATCCATAATCGCTTGCCAACATGCTGAAGCCGTATCCCCCAATGGAGTGACAGCCCCATAGCCTGTGACAACAACGCGTTTAAAGTGAGATTTTTGGTTCATAATGGGTTGTCCTCTTGTCGGGCGCTACCGCCACCTTGTGCTAGCCAAAGTTGCAGCGTTGCATAAAGATAATCGTATTGATTTTGAGCTAATGTGTTCTCAATAGTTAAAAGGTCATCTTGCGCATTAAGCAGTGTTTGATAATTCGCGGCACCAGCTCGGTAACGGCTGCTAGTGAGCTTTAACCGCTGCTGGCTAAGTGATAATGACTGTTGCAATTGCTGACGAATTTCATCCGCGGCAAAACGGGCTTCCATCGCGTTATCGACTTCTGATAATGCGGTATAAGCCGCACGACGAAATGCCACCGCAGCTTGTTGCACTTGTAAGTCGGATTGTTCAATGGTCAATTTCACCGTGTTCCACTGAATAAAAGGCAGAGAAATCGAACCTCCAACAACTCGTGTCGGGTCACTAAACCATTGAGAAAACAATTGGCTACCCGCATTAAGCGCACCTTGCAAAGACAGTGTCGGGTAGAAACTCAATTTAGCAGCGTCAGAGTCAGCAAGCGCGGAACGAAGACGTGACTCGGCAGCTTGAATATCTGGCCGCTGTGCTAATACGGACAACGGTGTCGCGTTAAGAATTTCAATTCGTTGATTTCGATTAAGTGCGGTGAGCTCACTGGCATGCTGCTCTGCAGGGCGGTTCAACAATAGGGCTAGCGCATTACGGGAACTGTCACGTTCTTTAATGATTCGTCGCAATTCATTTTTTCGACTAATCACAGTTTGCTGCGATTGTAAAAAATCCAGTTGGCTAACTTTTCCTGCCAAATACCAAGACTTAATTTGCTGCTGACTTTTTTCTGCAATCTTTTGGCTCGCTATCAGGTTATCAATCTGTTGATTTAACAGTGCAATATTCCAATATAATTGTGCTGTCGTATTAATAACCACTAATGCTGTTGCATGGTAATCCTGTTCGGTTGCTATTGCTTCCCACTCATTCTTTTCACGAATACGTGCAAGCTTTCCCCATAAATCAACTTCATAATTTAAGTTTAGATTTGAGCTATAACTCTCTTGAGGAGAGGTTCCATTGCGAATAGATTTTGTATTGCTTGCAGAGCCCCCAAGGGAGACATTTGGGGTTATATTAGTGTTTGCTAGCCCGGCCGTACTTCGCGCCAGCTTTAACTTAATTGCCGCTGCGGCTAAATCATTATTATTCTCTAGTACCTGGTTGATCAGTTGAGATAGCTGAGGATCTTTAAAGTTATCCCACCAATTTTCAGTTAGGTTCAATGACTGAACTGACTTCACTACGTCATTTGCACCGGATTGGTGTATTTTATCATCCCACTGCTGTGGCAATGTGAGCTCAGGACGTTGGTATTCCGTACGCGTAAAACTGCCGCAGCCATTTAGCAAAAATAAAGCAGAAATGATATAAAGCGATTTGATATTCATTCGCGTGCCAATGCCTCCGTTGGGTTGAGTTTGGCAGCCCGACGAGCAGGAAAATAGCCAAAAACAAAACCAATTAGAGCGGAAAAACCGCACGCTAATAAAATAGGGAACAGAGTAAACACCATCGTAAATTCAGTGGTGAGATAAGAAAAAACCCACCCCGCTAACCATGCACCGACAATACCAATAAACCCGCCAAGCGAACAAATCATCACGGCTTCTATCAGAAATTGGTTCATAATATCTTGAGGACGCGCTCCGACCGAAAGGCGGATCCCGATTTCATGAGTTCGTTCCGTCACAGAAACCAGCATGATATTCATCACCCCAACGCCGCCAACCAATAAGGAAATAGCAGCAATCGAGGTGATCAGTAATGACATAGAATCGGATGTTTTTTGTAATGCATTTGCGAGCTGGTCATCCGACTGAATAAAAAAATCCTTTTTACCATGTTCGCGTAATAACAAACGCTCAACCTGTAATTTAGCTTGTTGAGAAGTTAAGCTTTCAGGGAAACGCAACGAAATAAATTCAATGGGTTTGTCCCCGACCACACGTTGCTGTAAGGATGAGTAAGGCACCCACCCCATAACAAAGCCACTCGACATTTTGGGCCCCGGTTTACGGGCAATACCAATAATTCGCCATGGTGAATGGCCAATTTGCACAATTTGCCCTAATGGTTCTTCTTCTGGTTGAAAAAGTACCTCTCGGCTTCCTTCATCCAACACGATAACGGGCTCACTGTCTGCCATATCGAGCGTACTGAATAAGCTACCATGTAAAAGCTGAAACCCTTGTGCCGCAAAATATTCTTCTGAAACCCCATTAAGCATGATTGAGTTATCCAAGCCTTTATTAACGACCATCGTCATGCTACTCGTGACGGGGGAAATAGACTCAATCCATGGCAACTGCTTTAGGCTTTTGACATCATTTAACGATAACGCACGCTCCATATCAGGCCGCTTAGCCCCCCACCCAGTGCCTGGGCGAATTTCCAGAGTCGTGCTGCCGAGTTTCCCGATTTCATCCATGATGGAGCGTCTTGCTCCTTCCCCCACGGCCATTGATGACACCACAGAAGAAATACCGATGATAATTCCCAACATCGACAAAAATGCACGCATGCGATGACCGAGTAAGGCCCGCCATGCCATACGAATAGACTCAATAATATTGCGCCACACCGATGCACGGCCATTATCTTCAACAGTAGGAAGCTGGTGTCATTGTTTTGTGCCTTTCTGCGCTTGGTTCTGCTTATCAGAAACAATTTTTCCATCACTAATTTCAATAATTCGCTGAGTTTGCTGAGCGATATTTTTATCGTGGGTCACAATCACAACAGTGTGCCCATCGAGATGAAGTTGATGTAAAATATCCATCAATGCGTGACCACTAGCGCTATCTAATGCCCCTGTAGGTTCATCCGCAAGAATAATTTGCGCACCATTGACCAAGGCGCGACAGACACTGACACGCTGCTGTTGCCCACCAGATAATTGATAAGGTTTGTGATCCAAGCGCGTTTGTAACCCTAGCTTTTCTGCTAATAAAGCAACTCGAGCGCTCCGCTCATCTTCTGGCATTGCCGTATACAAAGCGGGGATCGCAATATTTTCCTCTGCAGTCAGGTAGGGCATTAGGTGATAACGTTGAAAAATAAACCCAAGATATTGGCTACGTAATTCCGCCAGTTGGTCGCTATTCACCTCATGAACCGCAATCCCATTAATAAATACTTCCCCTTGAGAGGGCTTATCTAAACAACCAATGATGTTCATCAGAGTTGATTTACCTGAACCTGATGCGCCAATGATAGCGACCATC
The DNA here is from genome assembly GCF_028483405.1 of Providencia sp. PROV076. Taxonomy (NCBI): domain Bacteria; kingdom Pseudomonadati; phylum Pseudomonadota; class Gammaproteobacteria; order Enterobacterales; family Morganellaceae; genus Providencia; species Providencia sp. PROV076. Next base: position 189,333 of record NZ_JAMPRR010000002.1, read on the forward strand.
TCTCCTTGATTAATTGATAGCGAAATATCATTCAAAACAGGAATGGTTTGTGTACCAGCTGAAAACTCACGATAAACATGATGAAGTTCAATCAGAGGACGAGTTAAAGATACATTTCGTGTCATCGCCATTATTCACTCGCCACATTATCTGATTGAATAACAACTTGTTCACCCTCACTAATTCCCTCAAGAACTTCGACAAAATGGCGGTCATTAATGCCCACTTTGATGGTGCGCGTTTCCGGTTTTTCATTTTTGATCACGGTCACTTCATATTGGTTTGCACCCATCGCACGCCCCAGCGCACTAGTAGGGAGTCGAATGGCATCTTTTACTTGTGCAACACGAATAAATACTTGCGCTGTCATTGATGTCTTTAATGCACGATCAGCGTTATCAACCTCGAACGTTCCGTTGTAGTAAATTGCGCTGTTCTGTTGCCCTCCAGAATTATTGTTATTTTCATCAAGCGCTTCGGGCGGAATGGGTTGAACATACCCCATCGTACTTTCGTAGTGCGTTTCCGGGTCTGCAATCACATAGAACGTGAGGGGTTGGCCTGGGCTAATTTTTTGAATATCCGCTTCTGAAATTCGTGTCTGAACCTGCATTTTATCCAGGTTCGCCAACACTAAAATGGTTGGTGCTGTCTGTGAAGAAACGATGGTTTGCCCTTCGTTCGCCACAATACCCAGCACTTCACCACTGATCGGCGCGACGATCCGTGTAAAATTGAGGTTAGCTTGTGCAGTTTGTACGTCCATTTCTGATTGCGTGATTAACGCCTCATTGACATTAACCTGCTGTAATTGCGCCTCATATTGTGCTTGCGCTTGTTCATATTCACTGCGAATACCAGAACCATCTCGCTGCATCACTACCTGACGCCGATAGGCTTTGATGTACTGTATTAAAGTTGCTTCTGCAGCCCGTTTTTGCGCCTGAGCACTGGATAACCGGGCAGTTGCATTTTTGAGCTCAGACTGTTGGATAGTCGGGTCGATTTCTGCTAATAACTCCCCTTTAACTACTTTGTCGCCTTGTTTTACATACAATTTTCTGATTTGCCCGTTAACCTGAGCCCCTACGTTAACTTGCATTGAGGGCTTTAATTTCCCCGTTACCATAACGATTTTTTCTATATCGCCACGTTCCACCGATAAAATTACGTTTTCATACAATACAGGGGCGGGTGGTTGCCAAACAAAACGGCCGATCACCACGATCAACACAAGCAGTGCCACCAGCCCACCTAAAGTGCGTAATCGTCGGGCCGTTAAACCCAATATTGGTGTTACGTGACGAGAGGTCATAAGGGAGTACCTTCCATTACCGCTAATAAAGAAGGTTCAGATTGAGGCGTGCCTGCGGTGACAGAAAGGTCTTTATTGGTGCTTATCTCAAGACTTAATTTCCCATCCACGATTCGGTAAAGTGCATCAAAATTAGCCGCTAGCTCTTCACTGTGAGTGACGACAATCAATGTCTTACCTGTTTTCTGGCAATGTGATTGAATAGTCGCCATGACTATTTTTGCTGTTTCTTCATCCAAATTGGCAGTGGGCTCATCCAATAATAAAATAGGACGGGCACTGTACAACGAACGAGCTAATAACAAACGTTGGCGTTGCCCAAGTGACAGTGCCGCATGGCTTTCTCTTATTAACGCATTCACTCCACCAGGTAATTGATTAATCACTGCACCGAGTGCCAATTTATCGAGCAGCACTTCGACTCTTTTTTTATCTTTTTCACGGAAATTAGGGTCAAATAGCGTAATGTTATCTAAGACTCTCGCATTGAATAGAATATCTTCTTGGCTTTGCAAGCAAACCAATTGCGTAAGCTGCTGCACACTGACGGCTTCCCCATTGGATTCGCATATTCCTTGCTGTGGGCTGAATAAACCCGCAATGGTGCGTAATAACGTGCTTTTTCCTACCCCAGATTCCCCAACAATGGCAACCTGTGAGCCTGAAGGTAAGTCTAATGACACATTATTTAAAATCGGTTTTGCAGGGTCATAACAGAAATGAATCCCCTTGAAAGATAAGTGTGGTGCATTTCCTTGCACTGAGGCTTGTTTCTCGTGGAATGGTTCGGTGTCCTGCTCGCTTTTCTTAGGGAATAAAGAATGGGCGCGTGTATCAATAATATGCAGTTGTGACTTATGTATAATCGCATAAAAAATACGCGTCACATAATTGGTGAAAATTTGACGTAAGAAACTATAAGCAAAGAAATCCCCCAACGAAATTAACTCATTGGCCACCATAGGTAGAACCACCAACATAAAAATGACCATCTCCAAACTACCGATTAATTGATAGATGCCATCTTTAATTTGTTGATACACATTTCTGCGTTGCATACAGGTAAACAATTCACGGTTTAACCATGCAAATTGCGCCTTACGCTGATTTTCTATCCCTGCTGTTTTTATGGTCAGAATGCCTTGCAGCGTCTCCATAAAAAAGTCATTTAATTCTGCTGATTTTAGCTGTAACTGCTGGGTATACCACCGGTCACGAATAATCGCCCATACACTAATTAAGCCCATCACGGTAACACCCGCAGCCGAAATAGCGGCTAACACGGGGGCAATCCAAAACATGGTACCTAATGCGATTGCACAAATAACCCAATCCGTTCGTAACCCGTTATCCAGCTCAATTTTTTCGGTTAATGCCCTCTGCCAAGCAACAAAACGGCTAAAAACATCCCCGGGTGCGCGTTTTTCAAAAAAGCGCAATGGATTACTCAATAAACGGGAAAAGCCAACCCCGCTTTTAATCAACACAAAGTGTTTTACGAAACGCTCGCTGAGCATTCTCACGCCAAGGGCTAATAGTGTTGCAACCACAAAGGCAACAATAAACCAGCCATAAGGGAAAATGGCATTTTTAGCGTCGGAAAAGGCTTGGTTAATCGCATTGCTCACCATGGCTGGCATTAAAAATAGCGTTAAAGAAACCAAAAAAGCGAATATCATCAACCAATAAACACCGCGAATCTCTGAGGTTTCTTTCAGGCTCATTGCATGAGGAGCTTTTTTCCCATCCCCATCATTTTTGTCTTCTGGTGCTAGCGATTCAATTCTTTCCAGCGCGGTATCCGGCTCTAAAATTAATGCATAGCCGCTGATTTCCGCTTTTAATGCAGAGAAAGGTAACCATTGCTGCCCAATTGCAGGGTTCATCACGCACACGTTATTTCCCTTACGATAAGCAAGCAGCACAAAATGGTTTGCTCCGTAATGTAAAATAGCGGGAAGCGGTAAGCTATTGAGCTCTTGGTGCTCAAATAGCACCGGTGTCGTCGCAACACCGTAATTAGCTAAGATGGACGAGAGATCAATCAAAGAAGTTCCATGATCCGATGCCGGATACATCTCTCGCAGCGTTTCAAGAGAAACGTTGAGGCCTTGGGTTTGTGCTAACATCGCAATACATGCTAAGCCACATTCATTGGTTTCTTCTTGAGAAACAAAATTTGGAATAATATTTTTCATTATTATTTAATGGCTAATAAAATAAAGTGAATGGCTATGCCATAAAAGCCAATCATTGGGATAATGACGAACTGCATTTTCAATAATGGCTGGCATTTGAGTTGCAACATCTTTTGCTGCAACAGGCGGATAAACTTTGATTTGTAAACCGTTTTGGTAGTACAGATGATAAAAAACTACCTGTGCCGAAATCGCACTGGATAAACGCACGACACCATTGTGTAACTTTGCTGCACGGTTAAATAAATGGCACGATAATTTGCTCGACGCCCCTTCCTCAGTTTGAACCGTGTAATCAGGGGTAATATCAGGGAAAACAATCATATTCTTTTGCCCTGTCGCCGTTTCTGTCATCGTGGTCATTAATTGGCTAGCTAATACTTTATTTCCCTGATGAATAGAGCAATAAGATAAATTCACCTGACCTAGCTCACGTGCCGAAGCGTTATACTTTTGCTGCTCTGCGCTCGACGAAACCACCACCGTCGCATTGCCAGGAGTCACCCCCGCCCCAACCATTGTGGCTAAAACATCAGAAACCATATGCAACGGAGCAAGTACAACGGGTTTATTTTGTTGGTGCAAAGGCGCAACAACGCTATCAAGTTCAAGGGTACAAACTCGAACTTGCGCCATGATTTCTTGGTTTTGTCCCCATGTGGCTGCCTCTTCCAAAATGAAGCGTCGAATAGCTATCCAGCTCATATCAATATGCCCTTTCGTTTCCATTAAACTACGAAAGTTTTCCGTGGCGACTTTATTACGATTACGATATTGACGGCCTAATAAACCAGCGCGACATAATAAATTAGAAACAAATAATACCGATGTGATATAGCCCCGACGCAATAACAACCGTAAAAAGGCAAGCCCACTATGATTAAGTTTTTGATATCCTTTTTTAAACGGCATCAAACAGTTTTTCGCTGTAAATACCGTCCAAACAATGAAAAACCGGATCACCGTAACTCCTCATTACTTTTATCTAATAACTCAAGCATATAGGTAGTAAAGTCTGCAAAATCGCGGTCTTGATAAACAACATAGCGTTTATTGATAATAAAGGCAGGTGTTCCAGTGATTTGATAAAATTTGCTAATTTCAAGCATATATTTAAGACGTTCTTGAACGGCTTGGCTTTCACTGGTTTTTAGGTATTGAGTAGAATCAATATTGTGCTGTTTTAACCATTGGTTTAAGACATCTTTGTTAGCTAAATCAAGCTTATCGCTGATAACGGCAGTATAAAGATCCTGACGGTATTGAGATTCCACACCCATCTCTTCCAATGTCGCAAAAATAGGCGCATAGGCAGCCAGCCCTAGATTATTATCCTTGGCTAAATGAATGACTTTAAAGTTGACATTCTCAGGGAGTGTTTTTTCGAATTGGCTGACATTGTCATGATTTACTGCACAATAATGGCAACCATAAGAAACAACTTCTATGATGCTATTATTTTCTTTTATTGGACTCAACAGAGCTTGTTCACTATTAAATTCAATAAAAGAAGAAACTTGTGCATCATCATTTGAGAAAGTATTAAAAACAAAAATATGATAGGACAAAACCGTCATGAGTGAAGAAACGATAATAACAAATAGAGTATAAAGTGTAATAGTTATTGGTTTAAAACGAGTATTCATAACAGTTAATTCCATTCAGGTACGAAAAATACATGGGGATAGCTCCCCATGTATCAACTAATAAAAATTAAATTTAATATTATGGAGCTGTTACATCACAGTTTGGTGCATCAACAGCTTTCGCTGAGTATGTTTTGTTACCGTGCTTATCAGTACAAGTTGTTACTAATTGGCAAGATTTAACTCCACCAATAGTGATGCTCTCATAAGTATCAGTACAAACTTGTTCTGTTCCACCAATTACAGCAGCAGCTTCGATAGCATTTAACTTTTTCATGTTATTTCCTTTTATATAGATTTAAATTAATAAAACACCCTATTTATTGATAATGGACATCAATAAATTCTTTAGATTTTTAATTAACACATGAAGTACCACATGAATAATTAAAAATTCAATTCTTCTAATTTTTCATTATTATCAAATAAAAAAATCGCTTTTTCTTTGACACTTTTCGCTTTCTCTCTCTCACCTAATTCATTTAAAACAAGGATCCAAGAAAAATAAACATTAACATCTAGCCAAGAACGTGAATAACTTTCAGCCCAAGATGAAAACAAATTCAAATAATAAGGGTCTTGCGTCTCATTATAGCGTAATAAATATCCCATATTGAGATCTAATTTATAACGATCATCGATTAAGTAATATTTCCATTCGCTATAATCAGGCTCATTTCTCGAAAGAAGAAACTGTTGCCCTGTTTTTTCTATATAGGTTAAATATTGCTGCGTTTGCAAAGTAAAATACAGCAACCCCATTGATAAAAAACCACCTAACGCAATAACTATTTTAGAACAATACCCTACAACTTTATTCAAATGATATTTTTTAGTTGGAATATCAGCACAACGTATTAGCAGTATCAGTACCACCCCATGAGGTATTGATAGCCACAATGGAAACTCTGTCATCATGTGTAAAACAATTGGTAATGCAATAACTAAAAAAACATAATTATTATTTTTATTTTTATTTTTTAATGAAGAATAAAGTAGATACCCACCACCAATAATAACTAACAATATCGCAGCAATGCCAACTAACCCCCTTCAACCATCCAACGTAATATCTCATTATGTGGATGTGACATGCCCCTTACTTTGGTTTCTAGTAACCCACCACCAAAGCGCTCTAAAAATACAGATTCAAAACTACCAACACCCGTACCAAATAAAACATTCTCACTGAATAAATATAAACTATGCTGCCACAATACCCATCTAATATGCGATGTCTGTAATTTACTTTCAGAAAAGTCAGAAATATTAAAAGCAACTTTTATTCCATAACCAACAATAAGACCGATAACAATCGCTATTACAGAATAAAAAATATATTTACGATGATACTTTGCAAAAAAATAAAAAACAACAACAATTAATAATAAATTTAAATATCCAGTTAATGATTGAGACAACGATAATACGGTGCTCATTAAAATGAGACTCACAATGATAATAGTAGACGCATACCATGTGATGGTTCTTATTAAAATAAACATACCTATTGCACTGGCAATGCCAACACAAATAAAACTAGAAAGAACATTAACTTGTTGGAATACGCCATATGGCCTATCCCCTGATATTGGGAAAAATTTAAAAACTTGTGCTATTGAATATAGACTCTCAATAATAGCAGCAAATAATACACTGCAAACAATTATTTTCAATACGGATTCTGAAATATTTATTTGCAATAAAACTTGATAAAAAAATAACGCACCCAATAACCAATATGCAGTCAAGTATGCATTAAGCTGGTAATCTTCAGGTGAAAAAAAACATAAACATAATAATAACACCAACCCAAGCGTAATATAATTACTCGACTTAGAGTAATATAATTTTGAATTTTTAATTTGTGTAATATTAACCACTATAATAAAAAAAGCAATAAAAAAACTACTAATTATATTAAATGGTAATGACAAACCTGTTCCGCCCATATTCGGCAAATAAATATGCAATATAATACCAAAAAATATTATAACAAAACCTAAAAGCCCCCATGGATAACTTTCTTTTTTATTATTTTTATTTTTTATTGCAAAAATCATATTTTCATTCGTTATTGATAATTTAATGTATAGTATGCTGTACTATAAAAATTCCCATAAGTAATAGTTTGGTTAACTCTCGCTTCAGGCTCAGCCTCGACATAAGCCTTAAATTGAATTTCCGTATTATTTGTTGCCAAGTTTTGCGCTAGTGATGGCGTATTCAATTCTATGGGTGTTTCATTTAAATTTAATAACCCAATACCAATACCGCTAGCTTCACTTTGGTCACTAATCGCAAGATGGTCAGGAAGATTCCCATTTTCAATTCCATTAAATGTCACTGTCACCGATTTAAATATAGTCGTATTACAATTCGCTAAATGAATTGAGAAATTTAAAGGTTTCGATTTGCCTTCTTTATAAAGTTCTTTAACCGAGATTTGTTGAAAACTAACAGAGACCTTCTCACTTCCAGGCGCTATCTGACATGGCGTAGCAACAACCATGCCTTTGAATGAATAGCTACCCATATTACTCGGGATCACACTCGCACTCACCGCCCCCGAGACTAATAAATATAAGCCAATCGACAATAAATATTTTGTACGTTTTAACTGATTATTATTTCGCATGATCGGCCTCATTGGAATTCAGCAAGAATGGTTCCGGTACTTGTAAACTCACCTTCTTCCACACTACTTCCAGGCGCTGCTATTGGCGCAGCCGTTAAGTTCCAAGTACCTTGGTTATTAATAAAGTTAGGCACTTGGTATGCTTGATTCGGTTTTACCAATGTACCCGTCACATTATCAGTCACCACAATGCCAAGATTTGTGCGTTTCACACCATTTTTTAATGTACCGAAATAAGCAGGGTTAAAATCCGCACTACCTGACGCCCCTGGTAAGAGTGACAGCTTGATATTTAAATCACCTGTCGTAAAACTCCCACCGCTACATTTGACTGGGATCTTAAAGGGCTGAGCATAATTAACTCCATTTAACCGTTCACTCGTATTTGCTACATCAAGAAAATCAATATTAATTGGGTTACCTTGATTAATCGTACACTCGTCAGCAACTGTGATAATCCCTGCACCTAAAACAACCCGAGTTGAAGGGATTGACGCATAAGCTGTACTGCCATTCGCTGGGCTGCCTTTTTTAGCAAAAACCTGTACCAGTTCAGCTTGGTTGATGGTAATACCATTTATAATCGGTTTTTTCAGTCTAAACGTGATTGTTCCGCTCGATCCCGTCCGTAACTCGACGCCATAATCACGACTATTGACACTCGGTGGAATACACTCTATTGGCTCAGATCCCCCATTCCATATATCTTTAACAGGAACAGGAACTTTCTGACCAATCGTTCCCCCAATTTGAATTTCAACTTTTACATCAAAATATTCATTAAGGTTCAGATACCCTGGGTTTTGCATTGATGTAGGAATGGTTGACATTAAATCAAATGTCATTCCTGAATCAGGATCTGAACTCCCAGACCCTCCTGTATTCATTTTTTTTTGGCAATAAATATCGAAAAAAGGCCAGTTACCTACATCAAAATTGAATACTGTTTCGGCATCCTTCTCATTGACAAGTATCTGATTATTCATCCTTGCTTCGAATGTATAAGTCCCCCCAGTAGGTATAACCGAGCCGTGAGGAAAGCCCAAAGCAGATAACGGGAAAGCCCCTATTGTCAGTAAACCAGCCACAAGAGTCATATCTTTTAGTTTTTTGTTGTTGGATACAAACATGGTTATAAATACTCCAGTTTTAGCCTAATTAACCCACTAAAAGTTCCCGCTGAAACAGACTGTGCTGTAGATTCTAATGAGGCATTAAGTGTAATGTTGTTATCACCAGGTTTGATCACCCATGAGCTTGTTGGCTGATTGACCATTAGGTTTTGATGTTCCTTACTGGAAATACGTAATCCTGCGCCTCGAATATCACCTGTAACTCGCACGAGCTCAGGGTTAAAAAAATTCGAATCTCCTGCAATACTCAATGAAACAGCACTTTCACCTGTTAGGTAGTAACGCTGCGCATTTTGAGTTGACTCTCCAGCAGCATTCACAAATGACTTAGATGCTCCCCGCTGACAATCTTTTAGTCGAATATTAAATGCAACAGGCGCGCTTCTATCGCCAATACGACGAAACGCTCTAGCATTAATCTCACCTAAATCAATATATTGCTCTTGAGTCTCCAATTCGAGGACACAAGGTGATGCATAAACGCTCCCTGTAAAATGCACAGTACTATGAACGTCTAGCAACGTTTGGCGTGATAGTTTTTCATCCGCAATATCTGCAACCGCAGAGAAACTTCCTAGCCCTAACAATACGATCCCTAAGCACCTAATGTTCATATGAATACTCCTAGCGAATCTGTTGTTCTGGTGGTAACGCTTTACACGTATTTCCGCTACAACTGTATTTCAGTTCTGGATGACCACCATAATCATTCACATACATCATGGTGAAACTATCAGCTGAGCTATTGACCTTAATATCGAGATTAGATTTAGGGGCGATCATTACGCCAGGAAAATCAGTCAGTTTTTTTCCGCCGTCTGCCACAAGTTTATTATTCAGGCTAATAATGGTTACAAAATAAGGTGTTGGGTTTTCAGCACGCCAATTATTCCCCTGTTTATAAAATGTCACTTGGTCTTGCCAAACCGCACTTTTAGATTCAGGAATAATAGCTGTCGGCCGATAAAATAATTTAATGCGCGATTGCATCGCTAGCTGTAAAACATTTGGTTTATCAGGCTTCGGTGGAACTTCACGCACATTTAAATAAAACAGACTTTCTCGGTCTTGGGGGAGCTTATCTATTTCGGCTGTTTTTGAAACACGAGCAACGCCTTTTTGCCCACCATTAATGCGTTGTAATGGAGGTAATACAACTAATGGCGATGTAATTTTTTTCCCATTGGCATCTTCAACCCATGACTGAGCAAGAAAAGGAATACTTGAGCTGGTGTTTGATAAATTAGCACTCGCAGAATTTTCATCGCCTTTAATGATCAGTCGTGTTCTATCTAGTGAAATACCTGCATATGATTGCCCTACGCCAACCATCATAACTAGCAAACCACCTACCCATTTATTTATACGAATCGCCATTTTCTCTACCTTATAAGATACTTTTTCAAACTGTCATTACATTATTGGCAAGGCAGCAAAACTGACATACCCGAATTAATTTTTTCAGGCAGTTGAATTTTACATTGCGCTTTTCCGCCCCAAGATACCGTTAATGTTTCTTTAGGATTTACTGCCATCAAATACGCCAATCCATTTTCCATTAACATGGCAATATTAATACCATCAGCGTTTGTCACATCAGCACCAAACGGAGGTACCGTATCGTTATAACGAATAGTTGCGATGAGCTTTTCACCTTCTGCTACATCAAACCGCTGATAACCGATTGCACCTTCTGTTAATGTCGATGTTGCTATCGCCTTATTGGTATCAACGTTATTTTTTAACTTATCGACATCAATACGTGTGTCGAAGCTGTAATAGCTGACAATGTCAGGCACAACAGAAATACCAGCCCAGTTAGTCCGCGTTTTTTCATGGTTAAACGGCACGCCACCAACACCGTTGGTATCGACCATAATTCTTGCTGTATCCGTTGTACCAGTACTGTTATGTAATGCAGAGCCATGTTTGGTAGCAGTAAAACCACCGCGTAATGTCCCGTTGATCGATGCCGTTTGCCTTTCTTGATAGCTGACATTGGTATTAACTTCAGCAAGTTGCGTCCGTTTTTGATAATATCCATCAAACCGCACGCGATCATCGCTGCTTCGGCCGGCTCTAACTCGCCATAAGTTATTCATGTCCCTGTTATCACTGTAAGAGAGCATGTGGCTGGTCTTACTGCCGCTGTTTTGCAAGTCGTATCCTGCCCAACGGCTATCACCAACAGGTACTGAAACCGAAAGTGAAATGCTATCGTCACGTCGGCCTCGATAGTCAGAACGGTAAGCCGCAATATTGGTTGAGACACCATCGATACCCATTAGACGAAATGTTCGACCCACAGATAAGCCATACCTATCTTGGGATGTTTGGTCCCAAAAAGTCTGATGGGTATAAGTTAGGAATACCGTCGTTCTCCAATCAGGATCATCAGCCCAAAAAGTTTTATTCCCTGTCACGGTATACATCTCTTTTTGACGGCCAATACCCAGATATCTGTTCTCACGCTCATCTAAATATTGCGACAGCGTTCTAAACTTATCCTGCGAGAAGCGGTAACCCGCAAAAGTAATCGTACTGTTAAGTTCATCAAATGATTTTGAATAACTCAGGCGATAAGAAGAACCCGTTTGCGTGTTATCACCTGGCATTCTGCTAATGGATTGTGTGACATCTGCAGAAAGCGCACCAAATATAGATAAATCACGCCCTAACCCAGCAGATATTGCGGTGTAATCCCTACCAGCAAAAAGTAGCCCACCAATGAGTGACCAGTTATTGCTCAGTCCCCAAGAGAAATCTCCCGTGGCAAACATTGGCCCCTCAAGCTTGTGATTAAATCGAGATGGCTTACCGACCGAAGCGTTATAACGCACATAACCTGGGCGCGTTAAATAAGGGATATTTGCCGTATCAACTTGAAAAGTCGATACCTCGCCGTCATCACCTTCAACTTTGACATCCAAGGTTCCACGAACGGAGCTTTGCAAATCTTGAATACTGAATGGCCCCGCAGGTACCGTCGTTTCATAAACGACACGCCCAGCTTGAGTCACAACAATTTTTGAATTGCTTTTCGCGATACCATTAATCTGTGGCGCATATCCCCGTAGATTCGGTGGTAACATACGTTCATCACTGGCCAGGTTAAAACCGGTGAAGCGGATTGTGTCAAAAACCTGAGAATTTAAATAAATTTCCCCCAGTGTCAGCTTAGCCGCCATGTGGATCAGAGGACGATATGCATAAAACTGGTTCCAATCGAATTTTCTATCACCGCGCTCGTTATAATTAGCTTGATAATCAGCTCTAAAGCGCCACGCCCCTAAGTTAAACCCGGTTTGGCCATATGCTGACAATGAGTGCTTGTTTGTATTTGTCGTCAAAGAACGAGAAATTGACCCTGTCAGGTTATAATCAAATATAAGGCCTGAAACCCCTGAATCCCAACGCTCAGGCGGTACCCAACTAGGATCGGAATATTTCATCCATGCCTGTGGAATAGTGATATCCAGTTTGCCTTCATTATTATTAATTTTAACGCCTGAAATAGGTAAAATATTTGAACATTCAGGGGATATGGCTTGGATTTTTTTTAACGCATCTTCTTTGAGCGCTAACATTTCAATTTGCTTAGGAGTAAAACAAACTAATGATTTTTCACTATCTTGAGGATCGGTAATATAAGTGACTTTCTGCTGCGACAATGATTGTCCATTAATATAGACATCTAATAAATAAGTCCCAGGAAATACAAAGTTATCTTTAGAGAATCGAGTTAAATCAATATTGTTACGATCACCAACATCTAATACGTCAACGTTAAACTCAACAAGATCATTTGCAGACATATTTGGTGAATAGCAAAGTACTGCAATATATATTGCAAATAGTCTTTTTATATTATTTATATTTCCATTTAAAATAATCATTTTAATTACTCAGTATTCACTCGTTGGCTAGAGATTTAGTTCAATTCTCTTTTATATGTAATTATTAGTTTTAGAAATAATCCATCCTAAACCTTAGAACCCCTTCGAAATCACCTGCCTTAATATGCTTTTGATAAGCAACTAAAACAGCAGTAAAATCTAATCTATTGCGCCCTTCTAATAATGTGTAATCCGGCATTTTTCTATTAAGCTTAAGTATTTCTCCGTGAGAATCTCTAAATTGAATTCCAAATCCTTCTGAATCACCACTCACTTGTAAAATTTGGTCATCATTAACAGAGGTTCCCATCATGGTTATTTGCGCGCGCGATGCACTACCTTTGTCATTAGAAGGCAACGTACATCCAACGAGCTTTATATCAAAATCCTTACTCACCAAAATATTGATTTCTGGGGTAATCTCTCGGGCACTAATTTCACCAAAATTAACCCAAAGCTCTCGGCTTTCAGGATCAATCGTGCATGAGGCTTCTATTAATTCACCTTGCATTACAATATCACCAGGGGTGTTATTGCCGGTCATTCCCCAACTTAATAGAGGCCATAACAAACTAGAGCCTAGTGTTATTTTTGCAACCCGACTTATCATGGACAATACCATTTAGTTATTGGTAGGTTTTATTAATGCGGAGTATTAAATACTCCGCACATTGATATAAAACCAATTACAAATTATTGGTAATCAATTTTAAAATTGATAGTTGAATCAAAGCTACCTGGAGTCACTGCATTAGATGCATTATCAGATTTTAAATAAGCAACGAATGGAATTGCAGTTTTACCATTAGATAAGTTAACAGAAGAAGAAGCTTGTCCCCAAACAACATCTTTATTTCCATTGTCTCTTAAACCAATACCAGCACCACTTGCAGTACCTGAAGTGAACGCTGCTAATGTATTATCATTAGGGTTAATAGTTGATGGTGTGTAAGTTACTGTTGCTGTTTGTGCAACGGTAGTATCACACCCTTGCAGAACGATATCTTTCTTGATATTACCTGCACGCTCACCATTTTTTAAATTAGAAATAGGGATCTGATAAAAGTTAACTTTTACAGGACTTGATTCTTGACTTAAACCACAAGCAGAATTCACTAACTCACCTGAAAATTCGATAGTACCGTTAGTAGGAGTACCAGTATAAGCAGCCATTGCTGCGAATGAAGCAAAACCTGATGCAAATACGGCACCCATTACAAATTTATTCAATTTCATGATTATTTAATCCTGTGTAATTCTTACATGATGTATGTTTCAACGTAACAGTTGTTAATAACAACTTTAGATAAAAATAATCATTAACTTTAAAATTAATTAATGATTATTTTTAATAAAGTTTTCATTTTAATATATTACATTAGTTATGTTTAACAATTTCCCTTCACTAAACGAATTAAACTATTTATTAACCGAATTATCGCCACATTTTCTTAATATCTTTATCTAAAATAGAAAAATAATTATTCCCATTTTTCATGGTGTACTGTAATCTTTCATTATCATATTTATCTATTACGTGGTTAAAAAAATCTCTCCAAGACTTATTGAATATGATTAGGATTGTATCCATCATTTCAAATGTTAGCTTTGTTTTCCCCGTCTCGTATCGAGATATCTGCTGCTGGCTAATATTCAATCTTCTTGCTAACTCTCCACCAGTTAAGTTTTGCTCTTTTCTAATTCCTCTCAAATACTGTCCTATCTCTTTATTTATCTCATTAGAAAAATAAGTCATTTAATTCAACCTTTGTATTAAAAATTAATTATAGGCACCAATCTGAACCATAGATACCGTCCTAAAATTTTTAATGATTATATGGTTGATTATTTGTTTTGTATAATCGATAAGGCAAATTGATTGCTATTAAAAACAATTTATTGCCCTATTAATACGAAGTAAATGTAACAAAACAGCTCAACAGTAAAATTAATAATATAAATAACAATATGTTATGGATGCAAAATTAGATTTACTCATATTGGAAATTACATTTTGGTACATTTTAAAATATTGAAACACAGATTTTACTAATGAGATGTATTTTATGGTGAAATTTCAATCGCAAAATACAACTTAAGAATGCAGCATTACTCGAATTTTGCGTTTGTAAATTATATGAATTTTTTTTAAGACTTATCTGAGCTTTGTTATTTATAAACACCAACAAATTAATTATAAATTACCGTAAAGTTTATCACCAGAATTATAGACCATAGAAAACATCACTAACACCCAATAAATTCCAACACAATATAAAAAACCAGAATATTTATTACTCCGATAATGAGTATTAAGATATTATATTTCATATTTGTTAATTTTATACTTTAATAAAGTGTACATGAAAGATTCGTTTAAACATTTCATCCCTGTAGAAAAATAAGAATTTAGCCGAGTCACACTAAGTTTGGGTTCAATTCAAATAGTAACGATATAACCGTTACCACAAGAAGGGGATGAGCAAGACGACAAGCACTTATCATAAAACGATGTACAGATTTGCTTTACACAATATTGAGATACATACCAAATACCTAATACTGAGAAACTTCAGTACTGGCATTTGATAGTATCAGGAAAGAATACGATTAAAGCGCGTCACCCTTTATTAAGGTTTTATTCGTTGTGTTTGCTGGCTCCGCATGCGATAAGCAAACGCACTCCCCACAACGGCTAAATAGATAAATGGTTCAGGCGTTAAGGTTTTTAGTGACAAAGTATAGTGGCAAAGCGCCAATATGAGCGTAGGGTAAAGCAGCATATGAATTCTTTTCCACCATACGCCCAAATAAAGGCGTATACGGTTGAATGAACTAACTGCCATTAACAATAAACACAACCAAGCTATCGCTCCAATTGCTAAATAGAGCCGCGAAAAAATCTCTTCGAAAAATAACGCCAAATTATTTACGCCAATTTCCAGTAATAGATAGCTACTTAAATGCAGCGCAGCCCAGAAAAAACACCATACCCCCAGTAATTTTCGCATCTGAAACAATACGGTAAATCGCAATAATTTTGCAACCAGTGGGATCAATACAATAATGATGAGCAAACGCAAAGCAGCTATTCCTGTAAAATGTTGGATATCTTTAGCTGGGTCGGCTCCAAGCCGTTGGGTCTCGACTAAAAAAATTAGCCATACTAGAGGGAGCAAAGCAATAAGGTGAAAACTCCCTTTGGTTAATCCAACGATGAACTTATTGTCTTGGGGCATCAATAATATCTCCGCAAATCCATTCCTTGATACAAACTTGCCACTTGCTCGCCATATCCATTAAACAACAATGTTGGCTGTCGGGTCACTTGGCCTAAGCCTCCTGCACCAATAAAACGCTCAGTGGCTTGTGACCAACGAGGATGGTTTACACCTGGATTCACATTGGCAAAAAAGCCATATTCGCTCGGCGCTGATAGGTTCCATGTCGTGTCAGGCATTTGCTCAGTAAGGCGAATTTTGACGATAGATTTAATCCCTTTAAAGCCATATTTCCATGGTACGACCAACCGGATCGGTGCTCCGTTTTGGTTGGGTAATGTCTTTCCATAAACGCCAGTCGCCAGCAAAGTCAGTGGATTCATGGCTTCGTCTAAGCGTAGCCCTTCAACATAGGGGTACGATAAACCACCACCAATATAACGACTTTTTTGTCCTGGCATTTGTTCTGGTGCGTAGCGTGTTTCAAAAGCCACATATTTGGCTTTGCTAGTGGGTTCGACTAAAGCCAATAGTTTCGCTAAAGGGAAACCAACCCATGGAATAACCATCGACCAAGCCTCAACACAGCGCATGCGATAGATGCGCTCCTCTAAGGGAAACTTAGTGTTTATATCATCTAAATTAAGCGTAAGAGGACGATTCACTTCGCCGTCTATTGTCACCGTCCACTCATCCGTGACTAAAGTATGAGCATTCTCAGCAGGATCGGATTTACCGAGCCCAAACTCATAAAAATTATTATAACCAATCACTTTATCTTCTGGTGTGAGGGTTAAAGATGGCTGAAACTCTTCAGGTTGAATAAATGTCAGAGATTTTCTTGGCGTCATCGGAGTTGTTGGCGTATCGTCGTTAAACCAAGAAAACAGCCCGGCATTAGCTGTCGCCGCAACGGTTAAACCTGCAGCTCCAATGCCTAAAGCCTTAAGTAACTGACGGCGTTTCATAAAAAAGAGGGTTTCATCCGTGATTTGAGATGTGGGAATTTTAGGTAACTTTTTCATCATGCGCTCCATAGCAAAAAGGATATGAAATTAGTTATACCGAAAGCGCAGTAAAAGTGGCTGACAGTAAGATGACAAATTTGTCATCTTACTTAATTGTAGGAAATTTCAGGGTAATGGTACTGGTTCCTGCATGGTGCTCAAAACTCACTGACCCGCCATGTAATTCGACTATCGCTTTCACAATCGCTAACCCAAGTCCTGTTCCCTCTGTAGTTCGAGCATTATCACCACGCCAAAAACGCGTGAAAATTTCATCACTATTTTGTAGAGGTTCTCCTTGGTTAGTCATTTTAATTTCTCTCTGTTGCGGCAGCGCTATAATTTGGGTAACGACACAGGTGCCCGGGTGAGAATATTTAATCGCATTGGAGACAATATTCACTAAAACTCGGCTGAGTAATACAGGGTCAGCATCAAGAGTCAGGGATGAGGGCTCGCTATGCAGCTCAATCTGTTTTTCTTCTGCATAGGCAGAAAAGAGCTCATAGACATCGTTAACTAACGTATATAAAGAAAGGTTTTCTCGATTTAAGGTAATATTTTTATTTTCAGCACGGGCAATAAACAAAGTACTTTGTATCATTTGTGACAGTTTATCGAGCTCCTCAATATTACTGACTATCATCCCTTCATATTCGCTAACACTGCGCGAACGCTGAAGTGTTATTTCATTTTGTACCCGGATCGCATTAATTGGGGTTCTCAGCTCATGCGCCAAGTCATCGGCAAATTGAGTAAGTTTGACAAAATTATGCTTTAACCGCTGGCGCATCGTATTCATTGATTCGCCCAACTCTTTCAACTCCTGTGGTAACTGGTCAATATCAATTGGATCATTTAATGCGTGAACGTCTGTTTTGACCGTTATCTGGCTCAATGCTTGAATGTCGGATAATCCTTTTTTCAACAGCCATAAGCTGAGTAGCCCCATCAGCAAAATTGAGAAAATAGAAATCACTACGCTTTGGATGAGATATTGAGTCAACACGCCACTACGGTCGACAGAAACTTTACCAAGAACGACATGGAGCGGCCCTATTGGGGAATTCATCGAGAAATAAACCGCAGAAATAGGGATACCTTGAGCAGTTTGCCAATGGTTAATGGCATTGATATTTAGCTGCTCAAGGTTGACTAACTGAAGAGGTTGGGAGCCCAATAACTCTTGTTTGGTAGTAACCAGTATTTTCCCTGCTGCATCAGAAATTTGGATCAAGTCTTGACGCATGTCCATCATGCTTTGGAAATACATGGGAAGTGTTTTGATATCAATACCACCAGCGATGAGCTTAGCAAGTTGCTCCGCACGGTTAACCAGTAAATTATTATCTTGTTCAGATAGTTCATTTTTGAGTGAATGATACAAAACCCATGTCACCACCCCAGCATTAGTAACCATAAGAACGATAAACAGAGAAATAAGTTTGAAGCGAAGTGACTTCTTTTTCATTCTATAGGCCTATTTAAACGGTATCCCATCCCTCGAATGGTTTCGATGAGTTTAACGTCAAACTCATCATCGATTTTTTTTCTCAACCGACGGATAGCCACATCAATAATATTCGTGTCACTTTCAAAATCAATGCCCCAAACTTCGCTAGCAATTAAAGTTCTAGGTAAAATTTCATCGCAATGTAGAACGAAGAATAGCAATAAAGAAAACTCTTGCCGCGTTAAGGTGATTTTCTTTCCCGCACGCTCAACATCATGGCGAGTTAAGTCGATTTTTAAATCCGCAATAGTCATGGTGGTTGAGGCTGGTTGGTTAACTTTTAATTGGTTTTTAACCCTAGCTAATAATTCAGAAAACGAAAACGGCTTAACCAGATAGTCATTGGCACCAAGCTCTAAACCTTTAATTCTGTCATCAACGGCATCCCGCGCAGTGTTC